>NZ_JBYTAH010000067.1:0-40144 GCF_058787975.1 Cupriavidus sp. FW305-26 | reverse complement strand
CCCCCCCCCGATACAGGTATTGCCAGATGTCCTCGAGGTTGCGGGGATCGCGCCCGATCAGGCATGGAATCACGTGCTCGTCCAGATAGGCCTGGACCGCCAGTTCCCGCCCGTTGAGCGTGGCATCGCCCAGGCCATGGACGCCTTCATCCGTCATCACCTTGACCGTGACAAAGTTGCGCCCCGGACAGGTGACAATGGTTTGTACCGATTCGATCTTCAAGTCGCCTTCCCCCGCGAGGTCAGTCAGTGAAATAGCTCTCCGGCGCCTGCTTGCGCAACGCCTGGAGGTGCTCGGTGATGTGGTTGATATGCGAAGCGACGCTGGCCCCGAGGCCCGCGACATCGCGTGCCGCCATCTGCGCCAGCATCTGCTCGTGCTCCTGCAGCGCGCGGCTGGCGTGGTCGGCCACCCGGCCCAGCAGCAGCCAGCGCACCCGGTCGAAATGCCGCTTGATGGGCTCGAGCATGGCCCAGACGTTGTGCCGGCCCGCAAACTCGAACAGCCTGCGGTGCATCAGCTCATCCAGCTCCGAGAACAAGTCGGTCTGGTTGCCGGCGACGGCGGCGCGCTGGCGCTCGACGATGCTGCCGAACTCCGCCAGTTGCTCGCTCGTGATGGACAGCGCCAGCTGCACGTGATTGGCGCATTCCAGCGTGCAGCGCACGAAGCGTCCCTCTTCGATCAGCGAAGTGCGCACCGGCGCAACGATGGTGCCGACCTGCCGGTAGATCTGCACCAGCTGCTCGTCTGCCAGCATGGCCAGCGCTTCACGTACCGGCGTGCGGCTGACCTCGATTGCCTGGGAGATCGCCGCCTCCGACAGCGCCATGCGCGGGGGCAGCGTGCCGCGCACGATGGCTCGCTGCAACATCGCATGGACCTGGGCGGTGTAGGAGCGGTCCTTTTCCAGCTGGAAGCCAGCCAGCGCACGGGTCAGGACCTCTTCGGCATTGAAGGCTTCCTGGGAATTTTCGCGGACAAGCGAGATACGGGAGGCGCGCATTTGGGGTCGGTTATTTGAGTGTCACTGCCATGGTAGCACGTCGCCATTTTCCCAATCGTTCGGCGTAAACCCGCATGGATTCACCAAATACTCGCGACTACAGTGCACAACACCGCCGCACTACCATGGCAGTAACCAGAGAAATGTGATCCTATATCGATATGCAGCCCATTTCCGCCACGGCAGCACGCCATCAGCGCCTCTCACAAGAAGCCCTTCTCAAGGTGCGTGCCGGGGTCGAGCGTCCTCGCTACGATCGCTCCGGCCTGGGCCGGGGCATCGTGCATCTGGGTCTGGGTGTATTCCACCGCGCCCACCAGGCGCTGTACACCGAAGCCGCCCTGGCGCAGGGCGATACCCGGTGGGGAATCATCGGCGTCAGCTTGCGCAGCCCCGCCACGGGCAACACGCTGCAAGCCCAGGACCATCTCTATTCGGTCACCGAGCGTCATGGCGATGCCAGCCACACACGGATCGTCGGTGCCGTGGTTGCGTCGCTGTATGCGCCACAGGCCCTGAAGCAGGTAATCGACGCCATCGCTGACCCGGCGGTCAGCGTCGTCACCAGCACCGTGACCGAGAAGGGTTACAGCCAGCTCCCGTCAACGACCGGGCTCGACCTCGGCGATGAAGACATCCGCCACGACCTGGCCAACCCGGAGCGCCCCCGCAGCACCCTCGGCATCCTTGCGGCGGGCATACGCCGCCGGCCGCGCGGCGCCCCGCTCAGCGTGGTGTGCTGCGACAACATGGCGGGCAACGGCGACACCTTGCGTCGGCTGCTTGCACAGTTCGCGGAACTGTCCGATCCAAACCTGCCACGGCGCATCGAGGACGAGATCGCACTGCCCAATTCAATGGTCGACCGGATCGTGCCGGCCGCCAGCACAGCATCGCTCGACCTGGCCAGCCGGCTGCTCGGCGTGCGCGACGAAGCCGCCGTCGTGTGCGAGCCCTTCACGCAATGGGTCATCGAAGACCGTTTCGCGGGACCACGGCCCGCATGGGAAGCCGGTGGCGCGCTGCTGACGACCGATGTCCGGCCTTACCAGGCAATGAAGCTGCGCCTGCTCAACGGCACCCATTCGGCAATGGCCTATGCCGGTCAGCTTGGCGGATTTTCCAGCATCGCAGACGTCATGGCGAATCCCGCTGCCGCCGCATTCGCGCGGGGCGTAATGCAAGACTTGCGCGCCACTGTTGCGGCGCCGCCAGGCTATGACGTCGACCGCTACTGTCGCGAACTGCTGCATCGCTTCGAGAATACCGCCCTCGCCCACCTGACCGCACAGATCGCGACGGATGGCACGAAGAAGATCCCCGTGCGCTGGCTGCCCGCCTTGCGCGAAAGCTGCAGCGCGGGCGTCGAACGGCCATTCCTTGAGCGTGCGCTGGCGATGTGGCTGCATTACCTGCGAACCGGCCGCAGCGACTGCGGGGAGGTACTTGCGATCAGCGACCCCGGCGCCGCGGCATTGGCCGATCGCCTGCGCTGCGCAGGCTGCGACGCCGATGCCGCGCGCCAGGCGCTCGGCCATGCCGCCGTCTTTGGCACCACGCCGTGGCCCGCGCCCCTTGCCGCCCGCCTTGCCGCTTACCTGGCGGCACTGGCAAACCGCGGCGCGGCGGCATTGCTGTCCATGCCGCCGCGCCAATAAGGCGCCAGATCTTTCAATACAGGAGCACACATCACCATGACCTTCTCCCTGACACGCCGCCAGTTCGGCGCCCTGGCCGCAGGCAGTCTCGCGCTCGCATTGCCGGTACGCCACGGCCTTGCCCAGGGCGCCGGCATCCGGCTCAAGTACGGCACGGCGTTTCCTGCGGACCATCCGGGCACACTGCGTATCAAGGAAGCCGCGGAGGCCATCCGCAAGGACACCGGCGGCAAGGTGGATCTCCAGGTGTATCCCGCCAGTCAGTTGGGCAGCGAGCCCGACATGATCTCGCAGACCCGCGCCGGAGCCATGGATTTCATGTCCACTGCCGGCACCAACCTGCAGACGCTGGTGCCGACCGCCGGCATCAACGGTGTCGCCTTTGCCTTCAAGGACTACGCCACGGTCTGGGCGGCCATGGATGGCGACGTCGGCGCGCACGTGCGGGCAGCGCTGGGCAAGGTCAACCTGCACGTGTTTGAAAAGTGCCTGGACAACGGCTACCGCAATATCACCTCGGCCAGCCGGCCGGTTCAGACCCCTGCGGACCTGAAGGGCTTCAAGATCCGCGTTCCCGGCATCCCGCTCTGGATCTCGATGTTCAAGGCGCTTGGCGCCGCGCCGACCGCCATTCCGTTCGGCGAGCTCTACTCCGCGCTGCAGACGCGGGTGGTGGACGGCCAGGAAAACCCGCTCGCCCTGATCCGCAGCGCCAAGCTGTACGAAGTCCAGAAGTTCTGCTCGCTTACCGCGCATACCTGGGATGGCCACTTCATCTTCGGCAACGCCAGGAAATTCCAGGCGCTGCCCAAGGAAGTGCAGGCGACCATCGCCACCCATTTCGACAGCGCGGCGCTGCGCCAGCGCGAAGACATCGCCAGGCTGAATGTCGATGCGCAGGCGGAACTGGGCAAGCTCGGCATCGCGCTGAACCGGCCCGATCCCGCGCCCTTCCGCCAGTTGCTGCAAAGCGCGGGCTTCTACACCGAGTGGAAGAAGAAGTACGGCGAGGAAGCCTGGGCCAAGCTCGAGAAATACGCGGGCCGCCTGGCCTGACGCCATACCACCACACTGAACGAGAAGCCGCGCCTCAGCGCGTGCCGCATGGAGACACGACGATGGAGCACACTGCCGAAACCTTAGCTGGCGCACCGCAGGAACCAGGCGCCGCCCTTGCCGTGTGGGGCCGCGCCATGCGCTGGGTCGTGGAGATTCCGGCCGCGCTGATCGTGCTTGCCGAGATCGCCATCCTGGGCGGTGGCGCCTTCGCGCGCTATGTCCTGCATGCGCCGATCCCCTGGACCGATGAACTGGCCAGCATCCTGTTCCTCTGGCTGGCGATGCTGGGCGCCATCATTGCGCTGCAGCGCAGCGCGCATATGCAACTGACCACCTTCATCAAGGACCTGGCGCCGGGCAGGCGCGCGTGGCTCGATGCCTTTTGCATGTGGCTGGTGGTGGCGTTCCTGCTGATGCTGGTCTGGCCGGCCTACGAGCACCTGAGTGAACACATCGAAGTCTCGTCGCCAACGCTGGAGATCAGCGAGGGCTATCGCTCCGCGGCGGTGCTCGCCGGCGCGCTGCTGATGCTGGCGACGGCCGTCATCCGGCTGGTCGCGCAGGCCGACTGTAAACGGGTTCTCGTCAGCGGCGTGGCGGTGGGCGTAATCGGGGCAATCTTGTGGGCCTTGTCCCCGCTGCTGGCAGAACTCGGCAACATCAACCTGGTGATCTTCTTCCTGCTGGTGCTGGTGGTATGCGTCGCCATTGGCGTGCCGATCGCCTTTGCCTTCGGCCTGGCCACCATGTGCTACCTGGCCTTCACCACCACGACCCCGCTGTCGATCGTCCCGAACCGCATGCAGGAAGGCATGTCGCACCTGATCCTGCTCGCCGTGCCGCTCTTTGTCTTCCTGGGCGCGCTGATCGAGATGACCGGACTGGCGCGCGCCATGATCAGTTTCCTCGCCAACCTGATCGGGCATGTGCGCGGCGGCCTGCAGTACGTGCTGCTCGGCGCGATGTATATCGTGTCCGGCATCTCCGGCGCAAAGGCAGCCGACATGGCAGCGGTCGCGCCCGCGCTGTTCCCGGAAATGAAGCAGCGCGGCGCCAGGGACGGTGACCTGATCGGATTGTTGTCGGCGTCCGGCGCGATGTCCGAAACGATCCCGCCCAGCATCGTGCTGATCACGGTGGGATCGGTCACCGGTGTGTCGATCACCTCGCTCTTCATCGGCGGCCTGATGCCTGCGGCCGTGGGCCTGGTCATGATGGCCTGCGTAGTCTGGTTCCAGACGCGCAAGGAAGACATGAGCACGGTGGTACGCCCTACGCGCGCCGTGATCGTGAAATCGCTGCTGGTGGCCCTGCCGGCCCTGGCCTTGCCCGTGATCATCCGCACCGCGGTAGTGGAAGGCGTGGCCACCGCGACCGAAGTGTCCACCATCGGCATCTTCTACGCAGTGCTCGCCGGCATCTTCGTCTACCGGCGCTTCCACTGGCGCAGCATCTACCCGATGCTGGTCGATACCGCTGCGCTGTCCGGCGCGATCCTGCTGATCGTCGGCTGCGCCACCACAATGGCGTGGGCGCTGACGCAATCGGGCTTCGCCGACGACCTGGTGAAGATCATGTCCGCCGTGCCGGGCGGCAAGACCGGATTCCTGCTGGTGTCGGCGCTGGCATTCGTCCTGCTCGGCAGCCTGCTTGAAGGCATCCCGGCCATCGTGCTGTTCGGCCCGCTTCTGTTCCCGATCGCAAAGATCGTCGGCGTGCATGAAGTCCACTACGCCATGGTGGTGATCTTCGCCATGGGCCTGGGCCTGTTTGCGCCACCGTTCGGCGTCGGCTTCTACGCGGCTTGCGCCATCGGGCGGGTCTCGCCTGACGTGGCCATGCCGCGGGTCTGGCCGCACATGGCGGCGCTGCTGGTGGCTTTGCTGCTGCTGACACTGGTGCCTTGGTTCTCGATCGGGTTCCTGTGAATGCAGTCTTTCGTGCACCCGTCGATGTCTGCCTGAAAAATCGTGTCGTCCCTTCCGGTTAGCCGATACCGGACCGCCGTCAGGTTTGGGCGCCGTCCGCGCCTCCAGCGCATGCCTGCATATAGCAGAACACCATCGCCGCGCGCGATCGGACACCGAGTTTGCAGTAGATCGTCTTGAGATACGAGCGGACGGTAAATTCGCTGATATGAAGCCGGCCCGCGATCTGCTTAGTCAAATAGCCCATGCAGACGAGTTGCACGATCTGCAGTTCGCGCACGGTCAACACGCTTCGCACATCGGGGACGGCGGGACGCGGCTCGCCGGCCGGCAGCGGCGCGGCCGCCGGCACGGCCACCGGATCAGCGATCAGGGCGTAATAGTTCCCCTCGAACTCGAACTGGGTAATCTCGCCTTCCCCGTACGCCCCCCCGCGTGGCGCACGCAGGCTGCCTACCTGCAGCAACCGACATCGCCGGCCGCCCAGTTCGACCTCGCAGACCTCTCTCCCCCAACTGCCCGACCGGATTGCCGCCGCCCCGTACCCGGCCGTGGGCAAATCCCCTAATGCGCTGTACGGTGCCAGCAGCGCGCCCCGGCGGAATCTGTGAAGCATGGTTTTTCCTTCTTGTCGTTCCGCCTGGCAACACGACGACGAGCGAACGGCACGCCGGATGCCCGCATGACGGCACAGCTCAACTGCCGGCTTCGAGTCCGCATTCGTATCCATGCGCGCTGACAGCGTTCCCCTGAGTCAGGCTGCAGTGCCCCCGCTGCACTTTTCCCTGACACAGGCCGCTCGAAACTTCTTTGTTTTGGCATATGGCCGGTGACTTTGCAAGGAAAAAGCGAGAGCGCAAGCAGGCTACCCCATTCCGGCTACGGCAAGGCGGCACGCCCCGCCTTGCGGGCCCGTTGTGCCGTACCCCGATGCGCCGGTCCTGTCGCGCCCGGCCGGTCGCGCGAATCCCGCCGTGCCAGAGGCATCGGGCGATGCGGCGGGCACCTCGCCGCATCTAGAGTGGCCATGACAGCGGCATGACACACGGCCGCGTGGAGGCATGCGATGAGCGACCAATTCGACAATGACCTGATGGAAGACCTCAGTTTGGACGAATACGCCAGTAGCACGGACTACGGCGACACGGCCGACGACGCCGCCGATCATGCCGCGCTGCAATCGGGCTTCGCGCGGACCGCATCCCCGTTTGACGAGGACGGGGGCGACGATGCTTTCACGGACGAGACAGATTCGGCCGATATGGCGGCCGCGCAAGACACCGACATCGGCGACCACATCGACCAGATGGCCGTATGGAACGCCTTCGAGGAAGAAGTAGCCGACGGCCTCGACGCCGCCGACGACGACGAATTTCTCGGCCGCCTGCTGGGCGGCCTCGGCCGCGCGGCCGGGGTGATAAGCCGCCAGGCCGGACGCATGCAGGGCGTCGCACGAAGGGCGGGCCGCGTGGCGGGACAGGTGGGCCGGGTGGCGCAGGCTGCTTCCCCCACCGCCAACGCGGCGGCCGCCCTTGCGCGCATGCTGGGCGCGCCGAACCTTGCGCGCGGCCTGCAAACCGCTGGCCGCCTTGCCGGGGACGTCAGCCACGCGGCGCGCCAGGCGCGCCGGCAGGCGGGCGCCCTCGGCACCCTTGGCGGCGGCACTCAGGACATGCTCGCGCAGATCAGCCAACTGCTCGCCTCGCAGGCCAGCGCGAGCCAGGGCATGGACGCGATGATCGATCTCTATGCCAACGACGGCATCGACGAGGCCCTGCCCGCAGCGGTGGCGCTCGCCACGCGAGCCGCCGCGCGCGGACTCGGCCTGTCAAATGTGGCGCAACTATCGGCCGCGGGCCGGCGGCAACTCGTGCGCGGCGTCGCCAGCGCGGCACGCGAACTGGTGCGCGCAGGCGGACCCGGGGCCACACGCGCCCTGGCACCGCTGGCGCGCGCTGCCACCCGCGTCGCACGCCAACGCCAGCAACCGCCGAACCAGGCCGCGCGGGCGCTGCGCCGTGGGCTGCCCCAGGCCGCGCGCCGCGTCGTCGCCAATCCCCGCATGCTCGATCGCCTGGCGCAACCCGCTCCCCCTGGGCCGATGGCCCGCCCCACAGGCATCGGCCGCGGCGTGCGCACCATCCGGCCGAGAAGACCCCGGACCTTCCACTTCGGCGGACCTGTGACGCTGACGGTCGCACCCCGCTGAGCCAATCACAACTTGAGCCGCACACCAAGGAGCACACCATGGACCGATTCGAGGCCGATGTAATGGACGAGCTGATGGATGAAGCCGCCGAGGGCCCCACTCGAGGCAGCGCGATGGACCTGATGCACGACGACGGGTACGACGAATCCGACGAGGGCAATGACAGCTACGACGAATGGGATGAAGGCGAGGACAACTTCGTCGGCCGCGTGCTCGCAGGCGGCGCGACCCAGTATGACGAAGGCGAGGACGAGGGCGATACCTACGAGGACGTGGACGGCATCGACTCCGTCGACGAATACGAGGCCGCCTACGACGAACTGGACGGCATGGAGGACGCCGTGGCCGATGCCATGGAAGCCGGTGACGCCGACGAGTTCTTCCGCCGCCTGCGGCGCATGGCGAGCGGCGCGGTCAATGTCGCGCGCCGCGTGGGGCAAGGCATTGGGCAGGCCGCGCGTGTGGTGGGACCGATCGCCAGCATGATTCCTCTTCCACAAGCGCAGTTGATCGGGCGCATCGCCAATGTGGCCGGGCGCATGCTCGCCGACGGCGCCGACGAGTATGAGACCTTCGACGAACTGGTGGATGGACTCGACGAGGATGCGATCGACGCCGCCGCGCCGGTGCTGGCCGGCATGGTGCTCCGCCGCGCCCTCCCCTCGGTCGCGCGCGCCGCGCCCGCCGTGCGTCGCGCCGCGGTGCGCGGCGTGGCCCAGGCGGTGCGAACGGCCACCCGCACCAGCGGCGCCCCCGCGGCACGCGCGGTTGCACGCGCGGTGCGCGCCACGCAACGCACAGTGCAGGCGCGCCAGCTGCCGCCGCGCGCCGCTGTGCGTACCGCCACCCGCACCGCGCAAGCCGTGGCACGGCGACCCCAGGCGGCGCGCCAGCTGTCGCAGCCGCTGGTGCCTGCGGCGCGCCGGGCCACGCCGCGCGGCCGCGGCGCGCAGGCCGCCGCGCGCACGATAGCGCCGTTAGCGCGCCGTGTCGCGGCAACCGGCCCGCGCGCCCAGTCCCGCAACTATGGCGGCCATGGCGTCGGCTGCCCACACTGCGGCGGCCGTCGCATGCATGTGCGTGGGCCGGTGACCATCATCGTCCGTGGCGCATGAATCGTCGCCAGTGACACCGATCGGAACGGGGGCCGGCCATGAACCTGCAGCGATTCCTGAGCGCAAAGATTCGCGGCCTGTCCGCGCGCCTGTCGCGGCTGGCCCGGGTCGACAACGCCTTTGTCGGACTGCGCCCGCAAGACATGCCCCATGCGCCTTCGCAGCAACATTTCGACACGGCCAACGCGCGGCTGGCCCAGGCCGAGCAACGCATCCGCGCGCGCTTCGATCAGATGATGCCGGACTGGCAGCAGAGGCCTGCGCAACGGGTGTTGATCGACGTGGCGCTGGTCGAGCGCGAACTTGACCGCGCGCGGCGGCTGTTCGGCATGTTCTACGAAGTGTTCGCGCAGCGGGGCACGAGCTTCGGCCCGTCGCTCGCCGCGCACGACGTCATCGCCGAAGACTGCTACCGCGCCGTTCGACGCGCCGCGCCACGCGTCTTCGATGGCCCGCTGCTCAAGCCGGTCTGCTACATGGAGCACGGCTATTCTCCCGCGACGATGCGCCGTGGCGTGGCGCTGTCGCGGCTGCTCGGCGAGGCCAATCCCTTTCCGCTGATCCGCATACCCTGGGACCGAGACCAGCCGTGGCAATCGGTCTTCCTGCATGAAGTCGCCCACAACCTGCAGGCCGACCTCGGCATCTGGAGGGAAAACCGCCAGGCCGTACTCAGGCGCACCATGGGCAAGACGCGCGATCCCTTCCTCGCCACCGTCTACGGCCGCTGGCACAAGGAGATCTTCGCGGACCTCGCGGCCATCCTGCTCGGTGGCCCGGCGGCGGCCTGGGGCATGGCGGATTTCCTCGCGCACCCCCAGCCGCGCACCATGACCTACCGGCCCGGCGGCGCGCATCCCACCGCCTACCTGCGTGTCTACCTGCTGGCCGAAATGCTACGCCGGCTCGGCTTCGCGCGCGACGCCGCACGGTTGTTACGGGTTTGGCAAAACCTGTACCAGCCCTCCGCCGGGCACCGCATACCCGCCGCGCTGATGCTGAGCGTGCCGCGCATCGTCCCGGACGTCGTCGACGAGATTGCGTTCCAGACGCGCCGCAACCTCGCCCAGCGCGCCCTGGCCGACATCATTCCCTTCTCGCGTGACGACGAGGCGGCCATTCGCGAAGGCGCGCGGCTGCTTGCGTCCGAACGTGAAACCGGACTGCCTCCCCGCCACCTCGTGAGCGCCGCGCACTACGCGATAGTGGACGGGCGCATCCCGCCGAGGCGCCTCGCGCACTGCGTGATCGGCCAGCTGAGCGCGCGCATGGCCTCGCGACGCCCGCGCGCAGCGCCGTACGAGCCGCAGCCTGCGCTATTGCACCTGGTGTCGTAGGCGCGCACGACAACACACGCATCACGCCGTTCAACGCAACAGAGGATCACCATGGCCTATCCCGCGATTCCCCAACCGGTTCCGTCCGGCTCCGACGGCAAACCCATGAGCATCGGAAACAGCCAGCGGCTCGCCTTCGATACCCTGCTGCGGCGCGAACTGAAGATCGGAGATCCCAACGACGCCCAGCAGATCGCGAGAGCATTGCTGGACCGCTACCAGTCCGACGCGCGCGCGCAGGGTATCGGCGGCGAGGCTCAGGGACTGCCGTTCCTGAATACCGCGGCTCCACGGCCCTCGGCCATCGCTGCGCCGGAGGCGACCGCGACCAATCTGGATCTGGATCAGGCCCGGGCGGATGTGGAGCAGGATCTGCAGCAACTGATCGCGAGCAACCTGACCAAGGACATCCGGCCAGAGCTGGAGGGGTGGCATCAGACCCTGTCCCTCACCATCGACGATGGCGTCGCGGCGGCACGCCAGTCCCTCGACCCCTACAGCCGGGACCGGGCTTTCGCCGCACGGCGGCGCCTGGGCGAATATGCCAGGCTGGCGCGGATGGTGGGCGCGCTGTCCACCGAGCTGAACGAAAGCTATCGCAATCTCGGGCAGAGCCTCGACGAAGTGGCTGCGGTGCTTCTGGTGTTGATGGGCGAGGCGCTCGCCAATACAGGCTTCCAGGGCGGGCGCACATTACTGCGCGTGCCCTACTCTGAACTGCAGGCGCGGCGCGACCAGGTGCTGGTGTGCCTGCGCAATATGTCGGGCGTGGCCCAGGAATCGCTGGACCAGAACACGATGCCGCGAGGCCTGGCCGCCTATCGCGGCCTGCACGCCAGTCTCGAAGCGCATGGCCAGTCGGACCTGCGGGCACTGCTCCACGAAGCCGACCTTTCCCGTGCGATGGACGAAATGATCCAGCTGTGTGCGGGAGGCTCGAGCGACGGGCTGCGCCGGGTCGGCGCGACCGCATGGAACATGCTCGGGCGGTTCTCGCGCTTCGTGCAGGTGACGCTGCACCTGCCGGTCCGCGACGCGCCACCGCTGCTGGCGTTTCAGGACGCCTTGCAGTTGTTCGTGGACGGCTTCCAGGCTTCCGGCGGCCTGCGCCTCCTGCGCATTGCGCGTCCCAGCGTACTGATGTATGGCCTTTACGGAGGGAGCGGCACCACCTTTGCCGAGCAGCGTCTGATGAATCTGGTCAGTCTGCGCGGCAGATTTGCTTCGACCATCGACTGTGTCACCCGTTGCGACTGCGACCCCGATACGCTCAAGCTGCAGGTCCTGCTTGACCGTGTCCTGCACGATCTCGACCGCGCAATCGATCTCTACGCCAACGGCACCGAAGAGTTTGGCATGCCGGAACAGCGTGCCGCCGCCCACGCCATCTTTGCGCTGGCGCTGCGTTACCCCGATGTCTGGCTCGATGCCGCTGCACCGATGAAGGACATCACCAATCCCGACAACCCGACGGGCGCAATGCTGTCGGAAATGGCCGCACTGCTGATCCCGGCAGGGGTCAGCTTCGCCGCCCCGCAGGATCCGGTCATCCCCGCGCCCCAATGGCGTGTATGGGACAAGCACACCATTGATCACTTCGATCTGACGGGGCCGGCAGGACCGACACCGCTCGCCTGGCTGATGCATGGCGAGCTTGTGCTCCAGCTGCAGGCCGAGCGCGCACTGCGGCCCATCGTCGAACAGATGACATCCGGCTGCATTCCGGCCTCGGATATGCTTGCAGATGCGACGCTCGCCCCCATCTATCACAGTCCGCCACATATGGGGACCTTTGGCAATATCGGAATGCTGCCGGGATACCAGCGCGGCGCGTTGATGATGATCGAGCAGCGCGTGCCCGAGTGGCACCGGCGCAACCGCGACTATCGCGAGCACGCCCCGCAGATTCCGCCGCATCCGGACGGCTCGATCGATCGTATCGCGCACGAGTTGGGGGAACGGAATCGCCGGCGACTCCTTACGCCGGGCACGTCCGCCGTGCCGCCCGCCGCTGCCCCCGCCCCTCTCACTCCCGGTGCGGCTGATGCCTTCGACGGCACCGAAGGTACTGGCGCCGACGGTAGCGGAGCGGGCCCTGCGGGTCCCGACGGCGGCCCTGCCAAGGCCTGACCCCCGACGACGGAGCGCATCATGAACTTCCAGACCACCGAAACCATTCAGCGCCTGTGGGAGACCTTTCTGCAGGAGCAGCTGGCCAGCCTGCCGCCCGACCAGCGCGACGCCTTCGCCTCGCAGTTCGAGCAGCGTTACTCTGAACTGTTGTCCAAACCCAATGGCAGCGGGGAGGAAGGCTTCTTCGATCTGCTCGGCCTCGGTCCGCAGGGGGCAGTCGGCTTCGAGAAGATCGGCTATCCCTATGTACAGCCTGACTTCGACGATTCAATCATCCCGAGCCAGTTGCATGCGGCTGCCGAGCTGTACTTTATCTATCAGCACGAGCGCATGAAGATCTTTGAGGTGGTCGAGACCCTGCTGCGCTTGTTCCGCCTGGGGAAGATGCGCATCCAGCGCGGCCCCGGCGCGCGCGGACTCTATCTGCTCGAAAAATGGCGGCCACTGCGCTACACCCGGCAGGACCGCATGGTGGCCTATCGGCGCGCCTTCAACTATGGCACCGCGCAGGCCCCGGCCGGCGCAGTGGTCAACCGCAATTTCCATCGCCAGATGGTCGGCTTCATGGTGGCGATGGGCCAGTACTTCCGCGATCTGCTGATCGGCGAAGTCATCCGGGGCGGACAGCTGATCGACCAGCGTCCCTTCGGCAGCGTCGGCACCATCCAGCGCATCGGGCTCGACCTGCGCTATGCGCTGGACCGGTCTACCTACGGCAATATCTTCGCGCTCGCGATGGAAACCGGGCATTACCTGATCCAGGTGCTCAAGCTGCTGGATTCGCCCGACATCAAGAAGGCCTTTGACGCCAACACCAAGTGGGATGTGGTCGAGATCGTCTCGAATCGCTATCTCGGCGGGGTGGCCGAGCCCTCGCAACGGGCCAAGATGGCCGAAAGCGGCCGGCGGATCCTGCAGTTTGTTGCGGACAATGATTTCAAGACCGCAACCGATCCGATCCTGTTCCAGAGCGTGGTGCGGCCCATGGGCGCGCACGCGGAAGCGTGGGTCGCCGCGTACCGGATGACGCCCGAGGGCCGAGGATTCCCCGGCGTGACACACGCGCTGAACAGCGTGCTCGGCGTGCCGCAGGCTGCGGCCTGACCGTGGCGCGCCGTACATTTGCGCATCCCTGACCGCGGCTGACACGGAGACGCCCCGCCATGCATGCTGAGGACATGATCGTATCGGTACGGCAACGCAAGCTCGCCTGCATCCTCGATCCCGCGCTGGTGCTCGGGTCGCCCTGGGGGCCGAGCCTGGCGTTGCGGCTCACGCGGGTGCTGGAGCCCTGGCTCACGCGCGCGTTCTGGCAGGTCATCGATGCGAGCGAGATGGTACTGCCAGGCCTCTCGGCCAACGGCGCGGCACTGGACAGCGGCGGCGCCGTGCCGAGGCCGCTCGAACCCGCTCTGATTGCGTGGATCGCGATGCGCGACTGCACCGATGCCGCGTCGTGGCCGTTTCGCTGGGTCGGAGACAACGTGGCCGGTTCCCAGCTTGGCGACGCTGCCGACCATGCCGTGGTCGAGCGCTACGAGGTCCTGCTCGACGCCCTGCTGCGCCGCTGCGAGGGGGCAAGGCCGGCGCTCGGCCCAATGCCCTCCCCCTGGTGGGATCCGCTCGCCATCGCCCTCGACACGCTCGCACTCTCCGCCACGCTCGATGCCGCCATCGTGCTGACCACGCTTGATGGTGACGGCGCACCGTGGCCGGTGCATGCCCTGTGGCGAAGCGGCGTCGACGTGCGGCATCTGGACCCGCTGCCTTCCGAATCCCTGTTCGGCGCCGAGCGCTCGCTGCTGCGCGACGCACTGGCAGCGGCAGGAGTGGCCGGGCTCGCCGAACGCCTGCCCAGGCTGGCCGCGCTGCATGTAATGGCGTCGTCGCCGCACCATGCTTGCGTCGATGGCCCGCTGGTCGGGACCGGCCATCATGCCGACCCCTGGCAGCAAGCCACCGCCTGGTGGTATCCCCTTTGCCCCACCCCGGCGATCGGCACACCGGCCCCGCGAGGAGCCGAAGCATGAGCGCAGCAATCGACCAGTTCGTCGACGCCATGCTTGACGATGCCGTTCGGCACTGGACGCGCGAGCGCGGACGCGCCGGGGATGCCGACCCTGCCGTCGGCCGCAACGAATGCCTGCCGGCCTCGCGCGCCCGGCATCTGGCATGCGGTGATCTGGCCGCCGCCGAGGCCCGGCCGCGCGGGCAGCGTCCGGCGCTCATCGTCATCAATAACCTGCGTGGCCGTTGCGCCGAGCAGATCCTGGTCGAACGCCTGTGCCTGCGCGGCTTCGATGTGCGCAACCAGCTCCGCATCGGCCCGCGCAGGGGCGGCTCGGTGCTCGATCTCACGCCGATGCCGGCTGCCCCAAAGCGCCTGCCGGCAGGCCTCGAAAGCAAGCTGCTACACGCAACCGATTACCGCGACGCCAACGGACGGCTACGCCTGAGCCATCTTGCGCGACAGGTGGTGCGCGACGTGGACCAGGTGCGGCGCCATATGCGCCAGTCCCGGACCAGCGCCGTGCCCGGGCTGCCGCAGCGCGTGCGCCTGTTCTATCAGGTCAGCGGACGCGTGACCGATGCGGAGCTGCACCATATCGCGCACACCGTCTACGACGCCGTCGCGGCCGAGAACCGGCGCGCGCCGGGACAGCCGCAGATCGCCGCCACCGTGGTGCGCAGGATGCGATAGGAGATGGCACCCATGTCCCGCCCGATTCCGCTCGTCCAGCAAGCCCTGTCCCGTCCGGCCGGCCGCGACGGTGCACGCCCCGTTCCCCGAATCAATGCCGACGAACTCGTGGCGGTGTCCGTCCTTGGGCAGATCGCGCATCCCGTGGGGCGCGCCTCGCCCTACCGCATTGGCTACGACGGCGTGCCGCGCGTCCTGCCGGGTACCGGCGGCATCGTGGTCAATAAGCGCATCGGCGATCCTTGCGTCGGGTTGGCGGGCGACCATATCGAGCCGGGGGTCGCCCTGCACAACAACGGGCGCGAGATCGTCGGCCCACGCGACGGACCCAACAGCGCCCTGCTGACCTATGCCTGCGTCGGCAATCCGGCCCGTGTGGTCAACGGAGCGTGCGCGGGCCGGACTGGTGTGGTGACGGGCAAGCACGGCGGCGTCAACCACGTGCTGGTGGACTTTCCCACGGAGGTGCTGGTGCGCCTTTGCATCGGCGACCGCATCCAGGTTCTTTCGCATGGACTGGGATTACGACTCCGCGACTACCCCAGAATCGAAGTCCTCAACTGCTCGCCGCGCCTGCTGGCGCGATGGGGCCTGCTGGAGCGCGATGGCCAGCTCCATGCGCCGGTCACGCATCTGGTGCCGGCGCGCGTCATGGGCTCCGGGCTGGGAAAGAACAATGCATGGCGCGGGGATTACGATATCCAGCTGTCGGACCGGCAGGCACGTGAGCGCTACCGTCTGGGCAGCCTGCGCTTCGGCGACATGGTGGCGATCATCGGCGCCGATACGCGGCGGGGGCCGCGCTACGCCAATGACCGCGTGACCATCGGCGTCGTGGTACACGGCGACAGCACGGTCAGCGGGCACGGCCCGGGCGTGACGCCGCTGCTCACAGGCCCCGCCTCGCTGCTGCGGCCGCTGCTCCGCCCGCAAGCCAATGTAGCCGAAATCCTCGGCGTGCGGCGAGCCGCGCCGCCACGTACCCAGCTGACACTGCCGGAGCGCGACCGGCGCGTTCGTTGCGCGGTGCCAGAAGCGCCACCGCGGCTGGCGTTCGCCACGCGGTAGGGCGAAGGTTCTGGTGCAAATACGAAACGCGGGAAGGTCGCGACCCGGTTGTCGGACATCTCAGCAAGCGGAAGCATCGCCATCCAGGCGGCACGCCTCTGGCCGCGGCCGTGCAGGCGCTGCTGCCGCTGTGTATCACGCATGCGCCCGGCTACATGCTGGTGGGCGACGTGGCGATCGAGGACGTCACGCTTACGCCGTAGGCATCCTCGACAACGTGAGCGCAGCCACGATGGTGCTCACGATGATCTCCATCGGCGTGCCCGGTCCGAAAATCCCCTGCACGCCGCACTGGCGCAGCAAGCGCCTGTGGTCTGCCGGAACAATGCCGCCGACGAAGACCGGCACATCGAGCGCGCGCTGCCGCAAGGCGTGTAGCAGCACCGGCAGCAGATCCAGATGCGCGCCGCCCAGCGTGGAGATGCCGATGGCATCGAAGTCGCCATCGCAGGCGGCAGATACAACCGCCTCGGCCGACTGGAACAGCGGCGTCAGTTCGACGACGAACCCGGCATCCGCAAGCCCGGCCGCCACCGCTTTCGCACCGCGGTCGTGGCCGTCCTGGCCGAGCTTAGCCACGAGTATCCGGGGCGCACGGCCAAGCCGCTCGCGCAGCGCACTGACGCACTCGCAGGCCGCCAGCCATTCCGTGTTGCCAGCGCGAGCCGTGCCGTACAGCGCAACGTCGTAGGACGCCCGGACAGTATGGCGCGGCCAGACCTGGAGCAGCGCCCGGGTACATTCCCCGACCGTGGCGCGGCAACGCATGGCATCGATCGCACAGGCTAGCAGGTTGCGGCCGCCGCGCCTGGCCGCTTCGGTCAGCGCCGCCAGCGCATGCCTGGCCGCGGCGTCATCGCGGCGGCTGCGCAGCGCGTCCAGGCGGCGTGCCTGTTGCACGCGCACCTGGGTACCGTCGATCTCCAGGCATTCCTGGCCATTGTCGTCGGGCTCCTGGTAGCGGTTGACACCCACCACGACCTCTTCCCGCGCATCGAGCCGAGCCTGCGTCCGCAGCGCATTCTGGTGGATGCGCCGCTGCACCCAGCCGGATTCGAGGGCTGCCAGGATGCCACCCTCAGCGTCGATGTGCGCCAGCACCGCGCGAACCTCCGTCACCATGCGGCCGGTCAGCGACTCGATCAGGTAGGAGCCCGCCCACGGGTCCGCCACGTCGCACAGGCCAAACTCATGCTGGAGGATCAGCTGCGTATCGCGGGCCAGCCGCGAGGCCTGCGCGCCCGGCAAAGCCAATGCCTCGTCAAAGCCGTTGGTATGCAGCGACTGCGTACCACCGAAGATCGCGGCCATCGCCTCGATCGTGGTGCGCGCGACATTGTTGAGCGGCTGCTGCGCGGCGAGGGTCCAGCCCGAAGTCTGGCAATGCATGCGCATGGCGGTGGCGCGCGCGCTGGTGCCGCCCAGCTCGCACACGATGTCGTGCCACAGGAGCCGCGCGGCGCGCAGCTTGGCGATCTCGACGAAGAATGGCTTGCCGACGCCGAAGAAGAAGCTCAGTCCGCCGCAGAATGCATCGACATCAAGGCCGCGCTCTCGCAGCAGGCCGACATAGGTCCTGGCATTGGCCAGTGTCAGTGCCAGTTCCAGCACCGGATCGGCGCCTGCTTCCTGGAAGTGATAGCCCGAGATCGACATGCCGTTGAACTTCGGCGCATGCGCGGCCAGCCATTCGACCACGTCGGTGGCGATGCGCAGCGACGGCTGCGGCGCATGGATCCAGGTGTTCCGGACCATGAACTCCTTGAGGATGTCGTTCTGGATGGTGCCGCGCAGCTGTTCGAACGGGACGCCCCATTCCTCGGCCGCGACCAGGAACGCTGCCAGTACTGGCAGCACCGCACCACTCATGGTCATCGATACCGACACACGGTCCAGCGCAATGCCATCGAACAGGCGCCGCATATCGTCGACCGAGTCGATGGCCACGCCGGCCATGCCGACATCGGCCTGCGCCAGTGGATCGTCGGAATCATAGCCGCGGTGGGTCGGCAGGTCGAAGGCCACCGACAAGCCCTGCGCGCCCTGCTTCAGGGCCTCGCGATAGGCGAGGTTCGACGTCACGGCGTCGCCGTATCCCCCGTACTGGCGGATGGTCCATGGCCTGCCGCGGTACATGGAGGGATAGGGGCCACGAACGAACGGGGCCTCGCCGGGCATGCCGCCCAGGTGGCCAAGACCAGTCAGGTCGCCGGGCCCGTAGACCGGCTTCAGCTCAAGGGCGCCTGCCGGGTCATCCCGTTTCGCGTTCATCGTTGCCTCCACCGCTTCTGCGTGACCACATCTGCGATCTTCTCGCCGTCGCGGCTGCGCCGGATCTCACACCAGTGCGTCAATCCTTCCTCGTCCTCGCGCAGCGCGGAGAAGATCAGCTCCAGCGACTCGCCGACATTGACGTTGCCATGGAAGAACAGGTCCCGCGCGAACACCGTGGGCGGATCCGCGTCGCGGCGCCATTGCCATTCCGCGCGATCGACCATGGCCTGGAAGCTGGCGAAGTACAGCAGGTCGGCGCCATTGAAGTCGTTGCAGGGGCACGGCAGGTACTCGGCGGCGTGGCAGACGCGATGCCGGGCCTGATCGAGCCCGAGATGCGTACCCCAATCGCCGCAGCGAAATCGCCGCGCCAGCAGCGACAGTTCCGCCGCCTGTGCCGACGGGCCGGCGCCGGCCCACTGCGCGGCCACGGTCGGCATGGTGCGCACGACCGAGCGGTTGTCCCGGTCACGCGTGCGGCGGATGAAGGTGGACAGCATCGTCACGCTGGCGCGGCGGTCCCCATGCATGTCGACCGCATGTTCGCTGAGGTGCTTCACGCCACCCGCTGGCACGATGCGCGAACCGATGCTGAACCCGGCGTGCTCGCCGACTGTTTGCGGCGCGGCATCGCGCACGCGGATCGCGGTGAACGCCGCATATACCGGATTGCCCTCGGCATCGCGGAAGTCCGGCACCCCCAGGCCGGCGCCGGCGGCCAGCAGGCGCCAGTGCAGGTCGCCGCAGGTCTTCAGCAGCCAGTTCTCTGACAGGCCGGTGTATGCCAACTGGGGCATGCCGGCCACATGGCGCGAGACGACGGCTTCCATGTCAGGCGGCCAGCGCGGTGTCGGCCCGGCCTGCGGCGACCAGGGCGGCCAGGTACTCGGCGTCGCGCGCGATGCCGGAGAATCGCCCCGATCCCCACGTGTGCAGCCAGGGCAGGCCAAGAAAGTACAGGCCGGCGTGTGCGGTCACGCCACGTTCGTGGCCCGGATAGCCGCGGCCGTTGAACACCGGCACTTCGAGCCAGCTGAAATCCGGCCGGAAGCCAATGCACCAGATGATCGAACCAATGCCGGCTGCCTGGGGATCGAGTTCGGTGCGCTCGGCCGGCGGCGTCCACACGGGCTCATAGACGCTCGGCGGCGGCGCCTCGATACCTCGCTCCGCGATGAACTTGTCGATGCTCGCGTTGATGCGGTTGTAAGTCGCATCGGCATCGTCCAGGTTGCGACGCAGGTCCGGCGCAAAACGCAGTTGGCCGTCGAGGTAGTCGTCGAGCAAGCCGTAGAGCTCCATGCCCTCAGTGGCAAACCTGCGCAGGTCGATATCGCGCCCGCCGTCGCGGCCGGTGACATAGTGATTGGTGTTGTCGCGAACGCCCTCGCGCAGCGGATGCTCGGTGACCGGCAGGTCGTAGTATTTCATGTCCGCGAGCCAGTCCACGACGTCCCGCCCGCGATAGAAGCGCGCGCAGCGCGGCGCCTCGCCGACGGCCAGGTACACCTTGCGGCCGGCCAGGTGCAGGTCTTCCGCAATCTGCGCGCCCGACTGGCCCGAGCCAACCACGAGCACCGCACCCTCGGGCAGCGACTCGGGATTCCTGTATTCGGACGATTGCAGTTGCCGGACCGACGCCGGCAGGCGCTCGGCCATGCGCGGCACGATCGGCGTGTGATAACCGCCCGAGGCCACCACCACCTGGTCTGCGGTGAATGCACCCTGGCTCGTCACCACGGCAAATCCCCCCTGAGCGCGCGCCTTCACTTGCCGTACCTCGGTGTGCTCGAGCACCGGTGCACCGACCGTCCGGATAAAGCCATCGAGATAGGCCGTGATCTCATCCTTCTTCATGAAGCCGTGCGGATCATCACCCTGGTAGGGATAGCCCGGCAGCGCGCATTGCCAGTTCGGCGTCACCAGGCAGAACGCATCCCAGCGTTGCGTGCGCCAGGTATGCGTGACGGTGTGCTTCTCGATGATGAGATGATCGATGCCGGCCTGCTTCAGGAAGTAGCTCATCGATAGTCCGGCCTGGCCGCCGCCGACAATGATGACGCCGTAGTGCCTGGGTTCTGCGGCCTGGTCCGGATTGGTGTAGATGACGTTGGACATGTTGGATCCTTTAAGGCGAGGAATTTGAAGAACGGCTAGCTGCCAAAGCCGAGAAACCGGACGGTGGCGCCGTCCTGGCCCCGGAACCGCTGCGCGGCGATTTCCAGGATGCGGAACTGGTCCATCGCGGACGAGCAGGCGTAGCCATACCTGGCACGCACCCGCTCGGAAGCGGCGCCCAGCGCGGTACGCGCGCGCTCGACGAACTCGTCCAGCGGATACGCCGCCCCTTCGGCAAAGTGCTCCGTGACGATCGAGGATGGGGAATAGCAGGCCATCTCGGTCTGGTCAGGCCAGCGGATGCGGAAATAGGTAACTGGCATGGCAGGTCTCAGGTTGGGGAATCAATCGGCGTGGCCAGGCGCGTCGGCAGGATGAACCCCGCCTCGCGGAAGTCCCACAACGTGGCCCGTTCGCCGGCGTGCGTGAGCGTGGCGACACGGGAATTGTCGATGGCGCCGATCTGGGCGCAGGCAATGCCGCGATCGAGGAAGCGTCGTTCGACCGTCTGCGCATCGTCGTCATCGACGGCCAGCAGGAAGCCATAGCTGGGGAATGCCGTCAGCCATCGCTCCAGCGGCACGCCATCGGGCCGCGGAATGCGCTCCAGCGCGATGCTGGCGCCCACCCCGGAGCATTCGAGCAGCATCAGCGCGGTGCCGAGCGCGCCCGCCATGCTGATGTCCTTGGCCGCGGTGCAAAGGCCGTCTTCGGCCAGCACCGGCAAGAGTTCGAGATCCGCGCGCAGTCGTTCGCCCGGCGCGCCCGTCGATGCGTTCCAGAACGGGTACGGCTCCGCGAACGCGCCGCGCAGGTCCACCGCCATCAACAGGCGCTGCCCGGGACGCGCCGCGAAACTCGACAGCAGCTTGCGCGCCCGGCCAACGATCGCCACGGCAAGCTGGCTTTCCTCGCTGCGCGCGTTGCTGTGACCGCCGACGATCGGCACGCCATAAGCGGCAGACGCCGCTGCCATGCCCTTGAGCACTTCAGCGGCGTCGGCGGCGCCATGGCTCCATAGCGCATCGACCACGGCCGTCGGCCTGCCGCCCATCGCATAGATATCGCTGATGTTGACCATGACCGCGCTGTAGCCGGCGAACCACGGCATCGTGCGGATGAAATCACTGACCAGTCCTTCAATGGCGAACAGCAGGTAGCCGTCGCCATCCCGCCATGCCGCGCAGTCGTCGCCGACATCGACAGCCATGGCCGCGTTGCGTCCGGTGGCCGCGGCGCCGAGTGGCGACAGCATGGCCGGGATATCGGTCTTATGCGCAAAACCCCGGCTGCTGCGCAAGGTGTGTACGAGGTCGTCGAGGCTCATCGCACGGCCCTGCCTTCCGCAATCAGGCCCGCGTGCGGCGTATGACAAGGCGGGTAATGGTTCAGGTCTGCCTGCATCAGGTGGTGAGGCCGCCCGAGCAGCGTCTCCTCTGCCAGGACGTGCCAATGCAAGCGCCTGAACAAGGGCACGTTCTGGCTCTGCACGTGCGCAAGGAAGCGCCGGCAGCCGATCGCGTGGGCGCTGCTCACCGCCAGGCGGATCAGCGTCGCACCGATCTTGCCCTGGCTTCGGTATGCCGCATCCACCGCAAGCCGCGAGCCGAACCACACGCCCGGCTCGCTTTCATGGATGCGAACCGTGCCGACCACGGTGCCGGGATGGCGGGGCAATTCCGGCTCGAAGCGCACCGCCACCAGCAGTTGCGCCACGTCGTCCACCGCGTCCCGGTCGTCACCCGCGAAGATGCCCTGCTCCTCGCAGAACACGGCCTGGCGCAGGCGATAGGCCTGCTCCGCCTCCCAGGTGTGCTCCGCCCAGCGGATGCGGAACATCGGGATGCCCGGCACCTCGACGCAGAGATCGCTTTTCATGATGTCGCTCCGTCGGTCGCCAGTGCCGCCTCGCGCTCGTAGGTGGCCAGTGACGAGCACGCGCCGCACTTGCCGCAACCTGCCTTGATGTCGGACGAGCGCATGCCGGCGGCGCTCAGCATGGCGCCGAGCGGCTGCAGGATCGACTGCATGAAGGCCGGCGAGGGTGCCGGGTGGTCCTCCAGCGGCGTGCCGGAGATCGGCACGAAAGGCACCACGAACGGATACACCCCGAGCTCGATCAGCTCGCGCGAGATCGACAGGATGGCTTCCGCGGTGTCGCCGAGTCCCGCGAGGATGTACGTGCTGACCTGCGCCCTGCCGAACACCGCAACGGCGGCCTTGAAGGCTTCCATGTAGCGGCTCGGAGGCACCGCCGCCTTGCCCGGCATGATGCGCTCGCGCAGCGCCGGCGTGACGACCTCGAGGTGCATGCCGAGCGTGTCGATGCCGGCGGCCTTCATGCGCTCAAACCAGCGGTCGTCGTCGGGCGGCTCGCACTGCGCCTGGATCGGCAGGTCGACCGCGGCCTTGATGGCGAAGGCGCTCTCGCAAAGAATAGCCGCGCCCCGATCCGGCGTCGGCGGCGTGCCGGTGGTCAGCACCATATGCCTGACGCCGTCGAGCAGCACTGCGGCGCGCGCCACTTCGGCCAGTTGCTCCGGCGTCTTGCGCGCGATCGTGCGGCCCGCCGCCAGCGACTGGCCGATCGAGCAGAACTTGCAGGTCTTTTTGCGGCTCTCGTAGCGGATGCAAGTCTGCAGCACCGTGGTGGCCAGCACATCGGCGCCATGCAGCGTGGCGATATGCGAGTACGGGATGCCCTCCAGGGTCTGCAGCGCATGGAAACGCGGCGCCTTCGGAAAGCTGATGCTGGCAATCGGGATGGTGCCGCGCATCAGCGCGCTGCGCCCCGTTCCGTCGGGCGCCTGCGCCACGAACGGCGAGTGCCACGCGGTACTGGTATGCACCGGCACCATGATGGTCACGCCGTCGATGGTGACCGCCTTGTGATCGGACGGACCCGCCCCGCCGCGCCGGCTGGCCGCGCCGGCATTCGGGTCTTCCAGGCGCAGCCCGACGGACTGCAGTTCAGTCATCAATTGCCGGCTCGAAGCCGGCACGCTCGCGCTGGATGTCATCGCGGATACTCCCATGGAAGTTGGAGAAGGCGCCTGCCATCGGCACTGCCGTCGCCGCCGGCCGCTCATTGATGGCCAGGCTTAGCAGTTCCGGGCGCGCGTAGTGGCCCACCGAATCCATCATTCGCTTGCGCTTGGTGATGAGCGACATGTCGAGGTCGGCAATGACCATGCCCTCGCCCTCGCGCAACGGCGGCGCCAGGTGCTGGCCCTCCGGCGAGATGATTGCAGTGTTGCAGCCGCCGCGCAGCGCCTTCTGCAGCGCCGGATCGGTGGTCACGGAGGCGATCTGCGCTTCGGTCAGCCAGCCGGTGGCGTTGACGACGAAGCAGCCGGATTCCAGCGCGTGATGCCGGATCGTGACTTCGATCTGCTCGGCAAAGATCGGCCCGACCAGCGAGCCCGGGAACTGGCTGCAGTGGATTTCCTCGTGCTGGGTCATCAGCGCATAGCGGGCCAGCGGGTTGTAGTGCTCCCAGCACGCCAGCGCGCCGACGCGGCCGATCGCGGTGTCCGCGACCTTCAGGCCGGCCGCATCGCCCTGCCCCCAGATCATCCGTTCGTGGAAGGTGGGCGTGATCTTGCGGCGCTTGACCGCGAGGTTGCCCTCGGTGTCGAAGATAAGCTGCGTGTTGTACAGGCTGCCGTGGTCGCGCTCGTTCACGCCGAGCACCACGACCATGCCGTGCCGGCGTGCGCGCCCGGCGACGGCATCGGTGACCGGGCCGGGCACCACCACGGCCTGCTCGTACAGCCGCATGTGGTCGCTGCCGGAGTGCACCGGCGGCCGTACGAAGGAGAAGTACGGGTAGTACGGCACGAAGGTCTCCGGGAAGACGATCAGCTGCACGCCTTTCCCGGCGGCCTCGTCGATCGCCTCGCAGACCTTGGCCAGCGTGCCTGCGCCGCTCTCGAGGTCGGGCGCGATCTGGACCGCGGCCGCGCGCACAATGCGTTTCTGTGACATGGTGGCACCTGCCCTTTCGCTCAGACCGTCCAGGTATCGATGATCAGCGCATTCTCCTTGCGGTGCAGCAGCTTGAGGTCGAGCACATCGAGCGGATTGATCGGGCGGATGCCCTCGATCAGCGAGGCCTCGCCGTGGCCGTACAGGGCCTGCAGGGCGAAGCGGCAGGCGTAGACCTTGCCGCCCTCGTCCATGAACTTGGTGAGCTGCTTGTTGAAGTTCATATGCCCGGGGAATGCCTCGTCGCCAAGCGTCGGGAAGCCGCGCTGAACGCCAAGGTTCACGCCGGGGCCGTACAGCAGGATCGAGGTCTCGAAGCCCTTGCGCAGCAGGCGCGTGGCCTGCAGCATGTTGACGAAGCCGATCGAGCCTTCGAAGGCGACGGTGTGGAAGGTCACCAGCGCCTTCTCGCCGGCTTCGGCCTTTACGTCCTCGAATACCTTCTCTTCATAGTCGACCAGGAAATCGCCCTTCTTGTGGGCCGGTTTGCTGACAGCAGGCATGCTTCTCTCCGTTGCGTTGATGGGGCAGTGCGGCCGACCGATCCCTTGCCGATCGACCATTCGGCGCCAGGCCGAACACGCCAACATCCGCAACCGATGTGCCACGCAATGCCCGCAGTCATGCGATCAATCTCCAATCAAGCCGAAGCTGACCAAATGATCGGCCCAATGATCGCAACGGCTTTGGCCATGGATGCCACCAAAGGCGCACAGCGCACGCCATGACGGCTTCGCCACAATGCACATTTTTGAACGGGAACCAGCCGCCTGGTGCGCACGCGTGGTGCATCCGCGCTGATATCGCACCATCATTGAGAACTTCTGATGCAATCGCTTGTGCGGCTTGGTAAGCGATCATTCGGGTGCTACCCTCAGGGCACTGAATGCCATCGCATCGCGCAGCGGGAGACCACGGTGTCCAACCTGACCAGCCATTGGGTAAGACGTATCGCCGGCAGTGCCAAGCCGGCCTATTTACTGATTCCGGACCTGATCGAGGAGGCACTGGCCGACGGCCAGTTGCGCGCGCGCGACCGGCTGCCGCCGCTGCGCGACCTGGCCGAAGCGCTGCAACTGAACTACACCACCGTGGCGCGCGGCTACAGTGAAGCGAGGAAGCGGGGATTGATCGACACCAAGACAGGAAGTGGCACCTACGTGCGCGGACGTGCGCCCGCGATGCCGCTGCGCGGCGGCACGGGTGCGGAGATGTCCATGAACATGCCGCCGGAGCCGCCCGCGATGACAGCGCGGCTCCGTTCCGCCATGGCGCAACTGCTGGAGGCTGCCGATCCCTACACGCTGCTGCGCTACCAGGACTTCGGCGGAACCCCGGCCGATCGCTCGGTTGCTGCGAAATGGCTGCGCCGCTGGGTGCCGGCATGCAGCGCGGACACCGTGCTGGTCACGCCCGGCATCCACAGCGCGCTGGTTGCACTGCTGTCGCAGCTCGCACGGCCGGCGCAGACCATCTGTGCCGACGCGCTGGCCTACCCCGGCATCAAGGCCATCGCCGCGCAGCTCAATATCCAGCTACAGGCGCTGCCCGGCGACGAGGATGGCCCGTTCGCCCACGCCTTCGAAGCCATGTGCAAGACACAGAAGCCGGCGGCGCTCTATTGCAATCCGACCATCCAGAACCCGAGCACGCGCACCATGCCGCAGGCACGCCGCGAGCAGCTCGCCGAAGTCGCGCTGCGCTACAGCGTGCCGATCATCGAGGACGATGCCTACGGCATGCTGCCGCTGCGGGCACCACAGACGTTTGCCGCGCTCGCCCCGGAACTCACGTATTACGTCACCGGCCTGTCCAAATGCCTGGGCGCCGGGCTGCGCATAGCGTTCCTGCACGCCCCCACCGCCCGGCAGGCGCAGCGCCTGGCTGGCACCCTGCGGGCAACGACGGTGATGGCGAGCCCCATCAACACATTGCTCGCTACATCCTGGATCAAGGACGGAACTGTGGACGACATGCTCAAGGCCATCCGCGCCGAAAGCGCGGCGCGGCAGTTGATTGCGCGCCATGTGCTCGAGGGCCTGGCCTATGACGCGGACCCGGAGGGCTTTCACCTGTGGCTGCCGATCCCGGCGGCTTCAGCGTGGAGCCCGTCGGAACTGGCGCTGCACTTGCGCTCGCGCGGCATCGGCGCGGTATCGGCCGCCGCCTTCTCGACCGACGGCAACCCGCCCGATGCGATCCGTGTCTGCCTGGGCGGCCCGGGCGAGCGCGATGAGATCGAGGAGTCGCTGCGGATCATCGCGGAAACGCTCGATAATCCGCATCACTTGCATTCAGCGATGCTGTAGCCGGGGGGCTCCCCTTGACCGCGCAGCTTTCCGCTGTTCGGCGCACTGGTCCGGCGGGGCGTTCAGGGCGCTATCCCCTGACCGACTCCGTCGCGGCTTCGTCGATCAACGCTGCAACCTCGGCTGGCTTCGAAGCCAGCGAAGCATGGCTTGCCGCCAGAGTCACGACCTTCCGGGGATTGAGCCGGGCCGACATCTTCAGTTGGTTTTCGGGGGCGATCATTCTGTCTTCGCTGGAAATCTGGTACCAGGACGGCTTCTTTTTCCAGGCCGGCGTCGTGATGACGTCGCCGAAGGTGCTTGCAAGCGGCGCCTTCTGCGTCACCGCCATCACCAGCGCGTCGTCGGGCGAAAGATCCTGGCAGAAGCTCTCATGGAACTTATCGGACTTGAGCCACAAGTAGCCGTCGCTGTCGGGTTCGAGATTGGGCGCCGCAACCGGAAGATGCTGATGCGTAATGCCACCGGGGCTCTCCCCCGCATCTGGCGCAAACGCCGCGATATACACAAGCCCCACCACATTGGGCTGGTCACCCGCCTGGGTAATCACCGCACCACCGTACGAATGCCCCACCAGGAGGACCGGCCCCTTCTGCTGGGCAATCATCTTGCGGGTACGCTCGACATCGTCAGCAAGCGATGTCAGCGGCATTTCAACGGCGTGGACGTTCGTATACCCCTTTCGCGCCAGTTCGACGATGACTTTTCCCCAATGCGCGGCACCTCCCCAGAAACCGTGCACCAGAATGATCGAGGGCTTGCTCATGATCTGACTCCTATCTGCCAATGAAGGCTGTAAGCCGAACAATGCAACACGCTGCAGTCCCTCGGCGGTCGGACTGCGCTCCAATCGATTCCACCCAGACGCTGGCTCATCAGCCCTGATCCCCGCCGCCAACTGGCAAGACCGTGCCGGTAATGTACGAAGCCTCATCCGATGCGAGAAACAGGATGGCATGGACCTGCTCGTCGATCGTGCCATAGCGGTGCATCAGGCTCGAGGCCCTGGTCTGGTCGACAATGGCCTGGTACCAGATGGCCTCCTGCTCGCTCTGCGCTGCCATGTTGCGCGGAATCCTGCGCGGCGGCGCCTCGGTGCCGCCGGTGGCCACGGCGTTGACGCGCACGCCTTCGTGCGCATGCTCGAAGGCGAGGCTGGCCGTCAGTGCGTTGACGCCGCCCTTGGCCGCCGCGTAGGGCACGCGGTGGATGCTGCGCGTGGCAATCGACGACACGTTGACGATGACGCCCTGCCGGCGCGCGACCATGCCGGGCAGCACCGCGCGGCAGCACCACAGCGTGGGGAACAGCGAGCGCCGGATCTCGGCTTCGATCTGGTCCTCCTCATAGGCCTGGAAGGGCTTGGCCCAGATCGTGCCGCCCACGTTGTTGACGAGGATGTCGATGCGGCCGAAGGCTGCTTCGGCCGCCTGCGCCATCTGCGTGGCGCCGGCATAGCGCTCCAGGTCGGCGTGCACTGCGATGGCCTGCCCGCCCGCAGCAACGATCTGCGCCGCGACTTCATCGACCAGCGCCGATCGGTCGACCAGCACCACCGAGGCGCCCTCGGCGGCGGCGGCCTGTGCGACGCCGCGGCCGATGCCTTGCGCGGCCCCGGTCACGATCATGGCTTTGCCGGCAAAGCGTGTAGCAGTTCTCATGTTGTCGTGCTCCTTGCTCATGCCGCGTTGCTGGCCGAGAACTTCTCATAGTAGAAGCCGGCGGGCGTGATGCCGCTCTGCTGCAGCCAGCCGCGCACGGCCTCCACCATCGCCACGGGGCCACACAGGTAGATGTCGACATCGCCGCCGTTGAGCCATTCCGGCTCCACATGGGCTGTGACATAGCCCTTGCGTGGGTGGTTACTGGCAACGTCGGCGACGCAGGTACGGTATTCGAAGCCGGCCAAGGCACCCTGGGCCGTATCGATGCGTGACAGCGCCACCAGGTCGATGTCGTTGGTGACCCCGTAGACCATGCGCACCGGCTGCGCACAGCCACTGGCGGCCAGCACATCGAGCATCGACAGGAACGGGGCGATGCCGGTGCCGCCGGCCAGGAACAGCACCGGCCGTGTCACCGCGCGCAGGTAGAAGCTGCCGTACGGACCCGAGAACGCCACGCGCTCGCCGGACTTGGCCTGGCTGGTCAGCCAGGTGCTCATCCGGCCTTCCGGCACGTTGCGCACCACGAAGCCGGTGCGCGCGCTGCCGGGCGCGGAGCTGAAGGAATAGGAGCGCGTCTGCCCGGTGCCCGGGATCTCGACATTGACATACTGGCCGGGCAGGAAGTCCAGGCCGGCGGCCTCGTCCAGGTCGATGGAAAAGCCGATGGTCGAATCGGAGAGCTGTTCCAGCTCGGCCAGCGTCCCCTGGTAGGTGGTGACGCCGGTCTTGCACGCGGCCGACGAGGCGGGCACGCGAATCACGCAGTCCGAACGCGGGCGCGTCTGGCAGGCCAGCACGTAGCCCCGGCCAGCTTCCTCCGCGGTCAGCGCATCTTCGATATAGCTGGATTCGGGCAGGTCATAGCTGCCCGACTCGCACAGCCCGCGGCAGGTGCCGCAGGCGCCATCACGGCAGTCCAGCGGGATATTGATCTGCTGCCGGTAGGCGGCATCGGACAGGGTCTCGTTCTCGCCGCAGGTGATGAACCTGGTGACGCCGTCCTCGAATTGCAGGGCGATGGTGTGTTCCATGGCGCGTTCCTCCAGCCTGGATCAGATGTGATAGATGTCGATGACCTGGTTGATGTAGTCGTTCTTGAGCACGACATACTTGTCCAGGATGCGCGGCTGCGCGCCGGAGAGGTCGAGCGTGTAGCGCGACATGCCGAAGTAGCTGTAGGTGGTCTGGTAGCGATGGCTCAGCGTGTGCCAGTTGAAACGCACGGTGCAGGTGTCGCCCGCCACCCCGAGCACTTCCACGTTGCTCAGGTTGTGGCTGGTGCGCGTGTCCGGAATGGTGGCGCTGGAGCGCTCGGTCTTGATGCGGAACACGCGATCCTCCAGGCCCTGGCGGGTCGGGTAATAGATCAGCGAGATCTCGCGCTGCGGGTCGGTGATCAGCTTGCCGTCGTCATCCCAGCAGGGCATCCAGAACTTTGCGTCGGGGTGGTAGCACGCAAGCCATGCGTCCCACTCTTCGTCATCCAGCAGCCGTGCCTCGCGGTACAGGAAGGACTGGATGGCGGCCAGGTCGACCGGTTGGTCGAGGGTGATGTCGGCGGTGCTCATGCTGCGCTCCCTGCGGCGGCGTCGGTGGTGTCGGTGGCTTCATTCGCGGCTTCGGCGGATTGCTCTGCCACGGCCTTCTTCATCACGTCCAGCCAGTAGCGGTGCTGCACCGTGTAGAGGCCCTCGTCCTCGGTGCGCACCCCGCTCATCACGGGCTTGAGTCCGATGCGCTGCGCGGCCTCGTCGGCACCGTCGATCCAGTGCTTCGCGCCGCGGCACATGTCGTTCCAGGCCAGTGCCTGCCCGGCGTAGCCCTGCTGGCAAGCGCGGAACTCCTCGAGGTCGTCGGGGGTGGCCATGCCGCTGACGTTGAAGAAGTCCTCGTACTGGCGGATGCGGCGCGCGCGCGCCTCGTCGGATTCTCCCTTCGGCGCGATGCAGTAGATGGTGACCTCGGTCTTGTCGACGGCCAGCGGACGCAGCAGGCGGATCTGCGAGCCGAACTGGTCCATCAGGTAGACGTTGGGATAGAGGCACAGGTTGCGAGAGTTCTGGATCATCCAGTCCGCGGTCTCGGCGCCGCAACGCTCGGCGAATTCCTCGCGGCGGCTGAAGTTGGGGCGGTCCTCCGGGTTGGCCCAGCGCGTCCACAACAGCATGTGGCCATGCTCGAAGGCGTAGAAGCCGCCGCCCTGCTGGCCCCACTTGCCAGCGTCCATGGCGCGGATCTTGTCTTCCTGCGCGTTCTTCTGCTTGCGCTGGCTGGTGGTTGCGGCGTAGTTCCAGTGCACCGCCGACACGTGGTAGCCATCGGCGCCGTTCTCGGCCTGCAGCTTCCAGTTGCCCTCGAACGTGTAGGTGGACGAGCCGCGCAGCACCTCGAGCCCGTCGGCCGACTGGTCGACGATCATGTCGATGACGCGCGCCGCTTCGCCCAGGAAATCCTTCAGCGGCGGCACGTCAGCGTTCAGGCTGCCGAACAGGAAGCCGCGGTAGTTCTCGAAGCGCGCCACCTTCTTCAGGTCGTGCGAGCCTTCCTTGTTGAAGCAGTCAGGGTAGCCGGCGTTCTCGGGATCCTTCACCTTCAGCAGCTTGCCGCTGTTGTTGAAGGTCCAGCCGTGGAACGGGCAGGTGTAGGTGGCTTTGTTGCCGCGCTTGTGGCGGCACAGCATGGCGCCGCGGTGGCTGCACGCGTTGATGAAGGCGTTCAGTTCGCCCTGGCGATTGCGCGCGATCACCACCGGCTGGCGGCCGATATGGGTGGTGTAGTAGTCGTTGTTGTTCGGGATCTGGCTTTCGTGCGCCAGGTAGATCCAGTTGCCCTCGAAGATGTGTTTCATCTCGAGTTCGAACAGCTCTTCGTCAGTGAAGGCCGCGCGGTGCAGCCGGTAGTCGCCGCTTGCCTTGTCTTCCACCAGGAAGGTATCCAGGTCGAGGCGCTTTGCGCCGGGGCGAACGGGGGCCTTGCCCTCCGGATAGATGGGGATCATGGAGTTGTCTCCTGCCGATGTCTTGTCGCCGGGGCGGCGCTGCGCATGGCGCTGCCGCCCGGACTGGATCTGCCGGCCCGCGCGGCGGGCGGCATTGCGGAAAATCAGGCGGCGGCGCGCTGGCGCTCCACCTCGGCGGCGGGGGCGCCGGCCTGCTCCGGCAGCAGCCGGAAATCGAAGTCGATCGAGGCGAACGGCTTGTCCACGCCGTGTTTGTCGAGCGCGGCGGCTTCGGTGACGCGGGTCACCGCCGGCACCAGCCCCTCGCGGCTGGCGAAGGCGAAGTCGTCCCACAGGTATTCGTCGCCGTCGATGTTGATCTGCGTGGTCAGCTTGCGGTGGCCGTCCGCCGACACGAAGAAGTGGATGTGGGCCGGGCGCCGGCCGTGGCGCGCAAGCTGGTCCAGCAGGCGCTGGGTGGTGCCTTGCGGCGGGCAGCCGTAGCCGTTGGGCACGTTGCTGCGGAACTGGTAGCGGCCGTTTGCATCGGTGACGATGGTGCGGCGCAGGTTGAAGTGCGACTGGGTCTTGTCGAAGAACGAGTAGTTGCCCATCAGGTTGGCATGCCACACCTCGACCCTGGCGCCGGGCAGCGGCTTGCCGTCGGCGCCGTACACCGTGCCTTGCATGAACAGGACCTCGCCCTTGCCGTCGTCGCTACCATCATCGAGCCGGGCAAAGCCGGTGCTTTCCGGGGCGCCGGCCACGTAGAGCGGGCCTTCGATGGTGCGCGGCGTGCCGCCGGTCAGGCCGGCGCGGGCTTCGGCCTCGTCGGCGCGGACGTCGAGGAATCGCTCCAGCCCCAGGCCGGCGGCGAGCAGGCCCAACTCCTGGGTGGCGCCCGCCTCGGCGAAGTACTCGATGCCCTTCCAGACATCGCTGGCGCTCAGGTCGAGGTCCTCGATCGCCTTGAACAGGTCCGCGGTCAGGCGGACTACCACCTGCTGCACGCGCGGGTCGGGGGTGCCTTGCGTGCCGGTGGCGACGATAAAGCTGTGGACCAGGGCGTCGATTTCCGAGTGAGTCATGGGGGTCTCCATAGTTGTGGTTGGGTCCCGGTTCATGCTTTGCAGGTATCGAGCTTGTCTTCCGGGCACGGATGGAGCATAGTCAACGGCAGTTTTGGCAGTCCAACACTGATTTAGTATCCCATCGATACTCAGGAGGTATAGTCTTGGAATTGCGGCACCTGCGTTACTTCGTGGCGGTGGCAGAGGAACGCAACTTCACCCGGGCGGCCGAGCGGCTGCATATCGCACAGCCGCCGCTGTCGCGCCAGATCCAGCAACTGGAGGACGACCTGGGTGTGCAACTGTTCGAGCGCCACTCGCGCCCGCTGAAACTGACCGACACCGGGCGCTTCTTCTATACCCACGCGCTGCAACTGCTGGCACAGACCGCGGAACTGCAGGCGATGACCAAGCGGGTCGGCAAGATCGAGCACAAGATGTCGGTCGGCTTTGTCGGCTCCACGTTGTATGGGATGCTGCCGCGGATCATCCGGCGCTTCCGGCAGATGCACGCCGATCTCGAACTGAGCCTGCACGAGATGTCGACCATGGACCAGATCAAGGCGCTCAAGGAGGGGCGCATCGATGTGGGCTTCGGGCGCATTCGCCACGAAGACCCGTCGGTGCGGCGCGTGGTGCTGCGTGAGGAGCGCATGATCGTGGCGCTGCCGGTCGGCCATCCGCTGGCTGACGCCAAGCCCGAGCTCGCGCTGCACGACCTGGTCGGCGAGCCGCTCATCATCTTCCCCAAGGCGCCGCGCCCGAGCTTTGCCGACCAGGTGCTGGCCGCCTTCCACGACCGCGCCCTGAAGCCGCGCCGCCTGCACGAGGTGCGCGAGCTGCAGATCGCGCTCGGGCTGGTGGCGATGGGCGAAGGCATCTCGGTGGTCCCGAGCAGCGTCTACGGGCTCAAGCGGGGCGACGTGACCTACAAGGAACTGGACGATCCCAAGCTGGTGTCGCCCATTATCATGAGCACGCGCATGCTGGACGAGTCGGCCGACCTGCGCTCGCTGCGGGACATGATCTACCAGCTCTACGAGGATGAGGGCATGGCCTACCTGCCGCCGCCGAAGGAATAAGGCGCAACGGGCGGTTCATACTCTGTAGGTATGGAATCAGACGCCAACGGTCTTGGACACCCCAAAAATAGCCCTCCATACTCCGGTGCAACGTTCAACTGCATCAGGAAGGTATGAAAGTGGCGACGCAGCAAAGCATCACGGCCATCGAGTCCATCGAGGCCATTCTGGTCGATCTTCCGACCATCCGGCCGCACCAGCTCGCCATGGCGACCATGCAGCGGCAGACGCTGGTGATCGTCCGCCTGCGCTGTGCCGACGGCATCGAAGGCCTCGGCGAGGCGACCACCATCGGTGGACTTTCCTACGGCGACGAGAGCCCCGAGGGCATCAAGCTGACCATCGACAGCTACCTTGCACCGGCGCTGCTGGGCCAGGATGCGGCCAATGTGCATGGCGCCATGGCGCGCCTCGGCAAGGTCGCACGCGGTAACCGCTTCGCCAAGTCGGCGCTCGAGACCGCACTGCTGGACGCGCAGGGCAAGCGTCTCGGCGTGCCGCTGGCGACACTGCTGGGCGGCGCCGTGCGCGACACCCTGCCGGTGCTGTGGACGCTCGCCAGCGGCGACACCGCGCGGGACATCGACGAGGCCGAGCGCCTGCTCGCCGAGCGCCGCCACGATACCTTCAAGCTCAAGATCGGCCGGCGCAGCGTGCGCGAGGACGTCGCACACGTTTCCGCGATCAAGCGCGCGCTGGGCGAGCGCGCGCGTGTCACGGTGGACGTCAACCAGGCCTGGAACGAAGCGGATGCCGCCACCGGCATTGCCATGCTGGAGACCGCCGGCATCGACCTGATCGAGCAGCCCACGCCACGCGAGCAACGCGCCGCGCTGGCGCGCCTGGCGGCGCGTTTCGTGGTGCCCATCATGGCCGACGAAGCGGTGTGCGGGCCCGAGGACGCGATGGAACTGGCCCGCATCGGCGGCGCCGACGTGTTCGCCCTGAAGATCGCCAAGTCGGGCGGCATCTTCGGCATGCTGCGCACGGCCGCGGTGGGCGATGCGGCCGGCATCGCGCTGTATGGCGGCACCATGCTCGAAGGCAGCATCGGCACCATTGCCGCCGCCCACGGCTTTGCGACCCTGCCGCAACTGGCGTGGGGCACCGAACTGTTCGGCCCGCTGCTGCTGAAGGACGACATCGTCGCCGAGCGCCCCGTCTACCGCGACTTCGCGTTGCACCTGCCGCAGGGCCCCGGCCTGGGCATGGCGCTGGACGAGGACAAGCTCGCCCACTACCGGCGCGACCGCGCCTGATTCCCTGCCATCAGACCCCATCAGAATCGAAGCGAGGAGACACCAATGCTGTATCTGGTACGAATGGACGTAAACCTGCCGCACGACATGCCCGCCGCGCAGGCGGAGGACATCAAGGCGCGCGAGAAAGCCTATGCGCAGGACCTGCAGCGCCAGGGCAAGTGGCAGCAGCTCTATCGCGTGGTGGGCGAGTATGCCAACTACAGCGTGTTCGACGTCGAGTCCAACGAGGCGCTGCACACGCTGCTGTCGGGGCTGCCGCTGTTCCCGTACATGAAGATCGCCGTCACGCCGCTGGCGCCGCATCCTTCATCGATCCGCTGAGGGAGCCCACGTCATGCGCTTTGCCACCCGCGACGGGCTTCGCCTTCACTATGAACTTAACGGTCCGGCCGGCGCGCCGGTGCTGGTCCTGTCCAACTCGCTGGGCACCACCCTGTCGATGTGGGACCCGCAGATGCCGGCGCTGCTGGAGCGCTTCCGCGTGCTGCGCTACGACACGCGCGGCCATGGCGCCTCCGGCGTGCCGGCAGCGCCGTTCGGCATGGCCGAGCTCGGGGCCGACGTGCTGGCGGTGATGGACCATGCCGGTGTCGAGCACGCCCACTTCTGCGGCCTGTCGATGGGCGGCATGACCGGCATCTGGCTGGCACGCCACCATCCCGAACACTTCGGCCGCTTCGTGCTGGCAAATACCGCGGCGCTGATCGGCCCGGCGTCCGGCTGGAACACGCGCATCGAGCGCGTCCGCAACGAGGGCATGGCGGCAATCGCCGGGGGCGTGCTGGCCCGCTGGTTCACGCCGGCCGCGCTGGCCGGCGATCCGGCGCACATCGCGCCCGTGCTCGCCATGCTCGCATCCACGGATGCCGATGGCTATATCGCCAACTGCGCCGCCGTGCGCGACGCCGACCTGCGCGGCCTGCTGGCAGGCATCCGCTCGCGCGTGCTGGTGATCGCGGGCGTGCAGGATGCCGCCACCACGCCGGAACAGGGCCGCGAGCTGGCGCAAGGCATTGCCGGCGCCGAATACCTCGCGCTCAACGCCGCGCATTTGTCCAACTGGGAGTTGCCCGAGGCGTTTTCGCACGCGGTGATCCACTTCCTGTCACAGGCGTGATGCCATACATCCTTACCGGAGCCGACATGACCCAGCCCTGCATCATCTCCGTCGCCATCACCGGCTCGCTGCCGCGCAAGCGTGACAACCCTGCCGTGCCGATCACTGTCAGCGAGCAGGTCGAATCCACCCAGGCCGCCTTCGAGGCGGGCGCCACGCTCGTCCACCTGCACGTGCGCAATGACGACGAGACGCCCTCCTCCGAGCCCGACCGCTTTGCCCGCGTGCTGGAGGGCATCCGCAAGCATGCGCCGGGCATCATCACGCAGGTCTCCACCGGCGGCCGCTCAGGCGCGGGAAGGGAGCGAGGGGGGATGCTGTCGCTGCGCCCGGACATGGCGTCGCTTGCCACCGGCTCGGTCAATTTCCCCACTCGCGTCTATGACAATCCGCCAGACCTGGTGGACTGGCTCGCCGCGGAAATGAAGGCCTACGCCATCAAGCCCGAGATTGAGGCCTTCGACCTGTCGATGATCTTCCAGGCGGTGGCCATGCAACAGGCCGGCAAGATCGACGGCGCACTGCATATCCAGTTCGTGATGGGGATCAAGAATGCGATGCCGGTCGATCGCGAGGTGCTTGCCTTCTACGTGCACACCTTGCGGCGCCTGGCACCCGATGCGACCTGGACCGGCGCTGGCATCGGCCGGGACCAGCTGACGATGGCGCGCTGGTCGCTCGAACTGGGCGGCCATTGCCGCACCGGCCTGGAAGACAATGTGCGGCTTGACAAGCAGACACTGGCGCCCTCCAACGCCGCGCTGGTCAGCCAGGTAGCGGCCTTGTGCGAGGAATATGGGCGCCCCGTGGCGACAGTGGTCCAGGCGCGCGCGCTGCTGGGGCTGCCGTCAATGGAAATCGACGGGCGTTCGCCCTGGTAGATTAAGGCCTATTCGAAGACGTGCAGGGCCGCCAGCAGGCGATCGCGTATGGCGGCGCATGAATCCGGCAAGGGTCCCTCGCAAGAACTAGATCAGTGGATTAGTGGACCGGCGCTTCAAGGCGCGCCGCACGTCAACCGTTGCCCGCCCTTCTCAATGCTGCGCCGACTTCTCCATAGAATGCGCGCAATTTCTCCACCTCGACGTCTACAGGCAGCAAGGCGGGCCACAACAACGCCACCATATCCCTGGCCGTCTTCTCGATATCCACTTGCCGCTGCCGGGCGATCGCGTCCCACAGGATGTGCTCCATCGGGCCGAGGATTGCCGAGCGCAGCAGGCTCAACGGCAGGTCATCCCGGATCTCGCCGTTGTCCCGCGCCCGCGCCAGCAAGTCCATCAACGGTGCCGTATAGCGGCGCTGCAGCGGTACGAACACCTCTCCCAGCCCCGGCCCTTTTGCACGCCCCTCCGACAACACCAGCGCACACAAGCCCGTCCCCTGGATCAGGAACAACCGCAGGTGTGTCCTGACATAGAACTCCAGCTGCACCTTTGTGCTTTGCCCGTGCGGCATGCCTTGTTCCACGGTGCTGATGATCTCGTCATACCAGTCCTCGATCACGCGTGCGCATAGCTCGCGCTTGCCATGGAAGTAGGTGAACACCGTGCCCTCGGAGATGCCCAGGCGCTGGGCGATCTCGGTGGTCGTGGTCCGCTCATAGCCGAGCTCGGCGAATACCTCGCGGCTGACGCGCAGGATGTCCCGGATGCGTTGTTCCGCCTTGGCGCCCGCCGGCACACGGCGGGGCGATGTGACGTCTTCCATCTTGATTGAGTCCTTGCTTGCCCGAAGGCGAGATTATAGGGCCGGCTCAGCCCTGACTTGAGCTTTACTCAATTTTAGGTTGCCATTTCGATTGGCACCATGTATTTTTCGATCATCGCACCAACGGGTGTCAGGCGAGCCTCGAAGGAATAGCCAAAAATAGAGCAACCGCGCCGCAAATATACGGGAAAACCCGGAGACGCCACCCCAGAATCCATCGATGCGCCGTTTATTGAGTAACACTCACAAATATCCAATGTGACGAACCACAACCGGGCTTTGGAGACAAGTATGACGATGCAGGCCGAGTCCTCTCCCACCATCCTGCCGATTGGCGGGTTTTCGCATGTGAGAGGGGACACCACCATTCCGCTGTCGGAACAGACCGTGCCGGAGTTGCTGGCGCAAACGGTGGCTCGCTATCCCGAACGGAAAGCCGTTGCCTTTCGCGAGCAAGGGGTGCGCTGGAACTGGCGCGAATTCTCCGATGCCGTGGACGCACTGGCGGCAGGCCTGCACACGCTGGGGCTGGCCAGAGGCGACCGAGTCGGCATCTGGTCCCCCAACCGGGTCGAGTGGCTGGTCACCCAGTTCGCCACGGCGCGGCTGGGGCTGGTGCTGGTGAACATCAATCCCGCCTACCGCCTGTCCGAGCTGGAGTACGCGCTGAACAAGGTGGGCGTCAAGGCGATCGTCGCGGCGGAAGCCTTCAAGACCTCACGGTACCTGGAGATGCTCCAGGTACTCGCCCCCGAACTGGCCACCTGCGCGCCGGGCGAACTGCAGGCGGCGCGGCTGCCGGCACTGCGCTGCGTCATCCGCATGGGCGACGACCATACACCCGGGATGCTCCGCTATGCCGACGTGATTGCGCGCGGCACAGGCGTGGCTCGGTCGACGCTGGATGCCATCACGGCACAGCTGGACCGCCATGACCCGATCAACGTGCAGTTCACCAGCGGCACTACCGGTGCGCCCAAGGGCGCCACGCTGACCCATCGCAATATCGTCAACAACGCACGCTTCATTGCCATGGCGATGCGTTTCTCCGAGCAGGACAAGCTCTGCATCCCGGTGCCCTTCTATCACTGCTTCGGCATGGTCCTGGCGGTGCTGGCCTGCGTGTCCTCCGGCGCGGCAATGGTGTTCCCCGGCCAGGCCTTCGAGCCGGAAGCCACCATGCAGGCAGTCAGCGAAGAACGCTGCACGGCATTGCATGGCGTGCCGACCATGTTCATTGCCCAGCTCGATCACCCGAACTTCGCGAGCTACGACTTCTCTTCCCTGCGCACCGGCATCATGGCGGGGTCACCCTGCCCGATCGAAACCATGAAGCGCGTGGTGTCGCAGATGCATATGTCCGAGGTGACGATTGCCTACGGCATGACGGAAACTAGCCCGGTCTCCTTCCAGAGCAGCACCACCGATCCCCTGGACAAGCGCACGACCACGGTGGGCCGCATCCAGCCGCACCTCGAAGTCAGGATCGTGGATGCGACAGGTGCCACGGTTCCCGTAGGAGAAACCGGCGAGCTGTGTACCCGCGGCTATTCGGTGATGCCGGGCTACTGGGATGACGAGGCGCGTACCGCCGAAGCCATTCGCGACGGCTGGATGCACACCGGCGACCTCGCCACCATCGACGCGGAAGGCTACTGCAACATCGTCGGCCGCGTGAAGGACATGCTGATTCGTGGCGGCGAGAACATCTACCCGCGCGAGATCGAGGAGTTCCTGTTCCGCCATCCGAAGGTCCAGGCGGTCCAGGTGTTCGGCGTTCCCGACCAGAAGTACGGCGAGGAGGTCTGCGCGTGGATCGTGCTCAAGCCCGGCGCGAGCGCCACGGAGGACGAGATCCGCGATTTCTGCCGCGACCAGATCGCGCACTACAAGATCCCGCGCTACATCCGCTTTGTCGACGAGATGCCCATGACCATCACCGGCAAGGTACAGAAATTCGTGATGCGCGAGCGCATGACGCAGGACCTGAAACTCAGCGAATCCAGGACGGCCTGACGCGCTGGCGCCGGTGCACGGCGCCAGCCAATCCCCCCGCTCCCACAGACAACACCAGAGACAACACCGCTATGAACACCCTCCCCGGCCTCAAGTTCGACCTCGGCGAAGACATCGAAATGCTGCGCGATTCCGTGCGCGCCTGGGCTCAGGCCGAGCTGGCCCCGCGCGCCGCCGAGATCGACCGCACCGACCAGTTCCCGATGGACGCCTGGAAGAAGATGGGCGACCTGGGCGTGCTGGGCATTACCGTGGCCGAGGAATACGGCGGCGCCAACATGGGCTACCTGGCGCACATGATCGCGATGGAAGAAATCAGCCGCGCCTCGGCGTCGGTCGGCCTGTCGTACGGCGCGCATTCCAACCTGTGCGTGAACCA
>NZ_JBYTAH010000066.1:0-40284 GCF_058787975.1 Cupriavidus sp. FW305-26 | reverse complement strand
GCGCCCGTGGCGGCCCCGATCCCCCTGCCGGCGCCCGCACCGGCCGAAGCGCTCGAGCTGGTCCCGCCGCCCGCCCAGACCGCTGAAGCGAAGCTGGGCTGGATGCATCGGCTGCGTACCGGGCTGTCCAAGACCAGCCGCAACATCGGCACGCTGTTCGTCGGCGTCAAGGTCGACGAGGCCCTGTTCGAAGAACTGGAAACCGCGCTGCTGATGGCAGATGCCGGCGTGGAAGCCACCGAGTACCTGCTGGGCGAGTTGCGCAAGCGCGTCAAGGCCGAGCGCATCGAGACCGCCGAAGGCGTCAAGGCGGCGCTGCGCGAGCTGCTGACGCAGCTGCTGCGCCCGCTGGAAAAAACCATGGCGCTGGGCCGCGAGCAGCCGCTGGTGATGATGATCGCGGGCGTCAACGGCGCCGGCAAGACCACCAGCATCGGCAAGCTGTGCAAGCACTTCCAGCGCTATGACCAGAAGGTGCTGCTGGCCGCCGGCGATACCTTCCGCGCCGCCGCGCGCGAGCAACTGACGATCTGGGGCGAACGCAACAACGTCACCGTGGTGGCGCAGGAAAGCGGCGACCCGGCGGCGGTGATCTTCGACGCCGTCAATGCGGCCAAGGCGCGCGGCATCGACATCGTCATGGCCGACACCGCCGGCCGCCTGCCGACGCAGCTGCACCTGATGGAAGAGCTCAAGAAGGTCAAGCGCGTGATCAGCAAGGCCATGCCGAGCGCGCCGCACGAGGTGCTGCTGGTGATCGACGCCAACACCGGCCAGAACGCCCTGCAGCAAACCCGCGCCTTCGACGACGCGCTGGGCCTGACCGGCCTGATCGTGACCAAGCTCGACGGCACCGCCAAGGGCGGCATCCTGGCGGCTATCGCGCGCCAGCGCCCGGTGCCGGTTTATTTCATTGGCGTGGGCGAGAAGGTGGAGGACCTGCAGCCGTTCAAGGCGGATGAGTTCGCCGAAGCGCTGCTGGGGTAAGGCCCGGTTGCGAACGCTTATTCCGCGTCAGGCTGCGCCTTCGGCTCCGCCTTCTGGAAAGCAGGCAGCTCCATGCAGGTTTCATAGATCCTGGCGATCGCCGGGTAGCGGGCCAGGTCGATATTGAAGCGCTGCGCGTTGAATACCTGCGGCACCAGGCAGATATCGGCCAGCGTGGGCGTATCGCCAAAGCAGAAGCGCCCGGCCTTGCCGCCGCGCTCCAGGTTGGCCTGCAGCGACGCAAAGCCCAGCTCGATCCAGTGGTGGTACCACGCGTCCTTGACCTCGTCGGTCACGCCCACGGTGTGCTTCAGGTACTTCAGCACGCGCAGGTTGTTCAGCGGGTGGATCTCGCACGCGATCTCCTGGGCCAGTCCGCGCACATAGGCGCGGTCCAGCGCCGTGCCGGGCAGCAGCTTCGGCTCGGGATGGACCTCGTCCAGGTATTCGACGATGGCCAGCGATTGCTGCAGCACGTGCTCGCCGTCGGCGAGCGCCGGCACCAGTCCGTCGGGATTCACGGCGCGGAATTCCGGCTTGAGCTGCTGGCCGCCTTCTTTCAGCAGGTGCACCGGCACATAGTCATAGGCCAGCCCCTTGAGTTCCAGCGCAATGCGCACGCGGAATGAGGCCGAACTGCGGAAATAGCTGTAAAGCTTTAGCATCGGATCAGACTACCTTGATGGTGAGATCGCCCACGCCGCCGACGTGGCACTGCATGACATCGCCCTTGACCACCGGGCCCACGCCTTCGGGCGTGCCGCTGAAGATCAGGTCGCCCGGCTGCAGCTCGAACAGCTTCGACAGGTACGACACCATCTCCGGCACCGACCAGATCAGGTCGGACAGGTCGCCGCGCTGCTTCTCCACGCCGTTGACCGCCAGCGTCACTGCGCCCTTCTGCGGATGGCCGATGGCCAAGACCGGCACGATCGGGCCGATCGGTGCGGACTGGTCGAAGGCCTTGCCGGTCTCCCAGGGGCGGCCGGTCTTCTTCGATTCGTTCTGCAGGTCGCGGCGGGTCATGTCCAGGCCCACGGCGTAGCCGAACACGTGGCCGGCTGCCTGGTCGACCGGGATGTCGCGGCCGCCCTTGCCGATCGCCACCACCAGCTCCACTTCATAGTGGCAGTTGCTGGTGCCCGGCGGGTACGGGAAGGCGCCTTCGGTGCCGTCGGCGACGTAGCTGACCGCGTCGGACGGCTTGCAGAAGAAGAACGGCGGCTCGCGGTCGGGGTCCGAGCCCATTTCACGGGCGTGGGCAGCATAGTTGCGGCCGACGCAGTACACGCGCCGTACCGGGAAACTAGCATTGCTGCCGCGCACCGGCACGCCAACGGGCGCGGCCGGAGCGAACACGAATTCGGTCATGCATCTCTCCAGATTGTTCTGATCGGTGCTGCGGCGCGGGTGGGCAGGGTTGCAGGAAGCAGCCATGCGCGGCGTCGCCAGCAGACGCGCCCGGCGCAGCAGGGCAACAGGATACACCGCGAGAGTTGGCTCCGCGTACGACCGCATACAATGAATCCAGGCATCCTCGCAGCGCCGGCGCACCGAACTGGCGCAGGTGCCGGATACTTACCCGGCGCGAATCTTGCATGGCGCACTGCAACAGAGCCTAGCCATGACACGACGCCACCCGCCCCCATCGCCCACCGCTGCCGCACCTGCCCCGCCCACTGCCGGCGGCCGGGTGTTGCGGATCCTGCTCGTGCGCGACCCGCATGACGCCGACCCGCTGAACGTCGAGACCATCCGCGGCGGGCTGGTCAGCGCCGGCTTTACCGAGATCCAGATCGTCGATGCCGACCTGCGCCTGCCGGATGTGATCACGGCCACCCAGCCCGACATGCTGATCATCGCGTCTGAATCCGCCGCGCGCGACACCATCGAGCATGTCTGCGTCTCGACCCAGCATGCGCCGCGCCCGATCGTGCTGTTCACCGACAACGACGACAGCCAGCGCATCAAGGCAGCGCTGACGGCGGGGATCACCGCCTATATCGTCGACGGCCTGCGCGCCGAGCGCGTCAAGACCGTGCTCGACGTCGCCTACACACGCTTCGAACTGGATCAGCAGCTGCGCGCCGAGCTCGATGCCACCCGGCTCAAGCTGGCCGAGCGCAAGGTGGTCGAGCGCGCCAAGGGACTGCTGATGCAGGCGCGCGGCCTCAGCGAGGACGAGGCCTACAAGCGCCTGCGCAGCATGGCGATGGAGCGCGGCCTGAAGCTGGTGGACGCGGCCCAGCGCGTGATCGACGTGATGGGCTGAGCCGCTCCCGCCTGCCAGCCGTGGTGCGCTGCCGCACGCGACTGGTGCAATGCACGCTCCTGGCGCTGCCGCGCTGCGTCACCTCCCTCCCCTGCTCCCCCGAATGTGGCGGCGGCCAGCGCGCGCGCACCACATCCGATCATTTCCCCCCGATCCGTCACAAATCCGCCCTCGAATGCTGCACTGCACAGGCTGGCACACGCCTTGCGTTATGCAGGTATCGGCCAACGGCGGCCGACCAACAATTTCGGCGGACACGGCCAACGCGGGCTGCGTCACGCCACGGACAACGGCGTCCCTGCGCCGCACCGGTCTTCTGGCGAAGCCGGTCGCGGAGGGGACGCCTTTTTTCTTGGAGCCATGCAATGCCCTCTCGCCTCAGGATTGCCAAGCCGCTGCACGCAGCCGTCCACGTTCCCGACGCGGCTGCCGACGCCGTGCCGGCCAGCAGCGGCCGCCGCCGCGCGCTTGCCACCATCGCCGGCGCCAGCGTGATGACGCTGGTCGATCCGCTGGTGCGCGCCGGTGCGTGGGCAGCGGGCTCGGACGCGCCCGAGAAGACCGACGTGCGCATCGGCTTTATCCCGCTGACCGACTGCGCCTCGGTGGTGATGGCCGCGACGCTCGGGCTGGACAAGAAATACGGCATCAAGATCACGCCGACCAAGGAAGCCTCATGGGCCGGCGTGCGCGACAAGCTGGTCAACGGCGAGCTGGACGCGGCGCACGTGCTGTACGGACTGATCTACGGCGTGCAGCTGGGCATCGGCGGCCCGAAGAAGGACATGGCCGTGCTGATGAACCTGAACCACAACGGCCAGGCCATCACGCTGTCGTCCAAGCTCGCCGAGAAAGGCGTCAAGGACGGCGCCAGCCTGAAGGCGCTGATGGTGAAGGAGAAGCGCGACTACACCTTCGCCCAGACCTTCCCCACCGGCACGCACGCAATGTGGCTGTACTACTGGCTGGCGGCCAACGGCATCAACCCGATGCAGGACGCCAAGGCCATCACGGTGCCGCCGCCGCAGATGGTGGCCAATATGCGCGTGGGCAATATGGACGGCTTCTGCGTGGGCGAGCCCTGGGGCGCGCGCGCCATCGCCGACAAGATCGGCTTCACCGCCGAGACCACGCAGGCCATCTGGAAAGGCCACCCCGAGAAGACCCTGGGCACCACCGCGGAGTTCGTGCAGAAATACCCCAACACCGCGCGCGCGATGGTGGCCGCGGTGCTGGAGGCATCGAAGTTCATCGATGCGTCGGCCTCCAACCGCCGCAAGACCGCCGAGACCATTGCCGCCAAGTCCTACGTCAACACCGACATGGACATCATCCTGGACCGCATGCTGGGCCGCTACACCAACGGCCTGGGCAAGACCTGGGACGACCCCGACGCGATGAAGTTCTACCAGGACGGCGCCGCCAACTACCCGTACCTGTCCGACGGCATGTGGTTCCTGACCCAGCACAAGCGCTGGGGCTTGCTGAAGGAACATCCGGACTATCTCGCCGTGGCCCGGCAGGTCAACCGCATCGACGTCTACAAGCAGGCCGCCGCCGCCGCGCAGGTGCCGCTGCCCAAGAGCGACATGCGCAGCGCCAAGCTGATCGACGGCGTGGTCTGGGACGGCAAGGACCCCAAGGCCTACGCCGACGGTTTCAAGATCAAGGCCTGACGCAAGCCTTCCCCCACTGATCCGCAGTGCCCCTGACGAAAGGAGCCAGACGTGAATGCCATAGCCCACCCCACGCCCGATGGTGCAACCGTAGCCGCCAGCGCCGACCCCGACACCAAGGAGCGGGCGCGCCGGCGCGAGCAGGAAATCGCCGCGCAGGCACGGCGCGCGCAACGCCGCGAGGCGGTCGCCGCGCTGGTGCTCAAGGCCGTGCCGCCGGTACTGGGCTTTGCCCTGTTCGTGCTGGCCTGGCACGGCATCGCCACGATGATCCCGGCCATTCCCACGCCGCAGGCCACATGGAACGCCGCGGTGCCGCTGTTTGCCGACCCGTTCTACCGCAACGGGCCCAATGACCAGGGCATCGGCTGGAACGTGCTGGCATCGCTGGCGCGCGTCGCGGCGGGCTTCGGCCTGGCCGCGCTGGTCGGCATCCCGGCCGGCTTCCTGATCGGGCGCTTCGCCTTCCTGAACGCGATGACCGCGCCGGTGATCAGCCTGCTGCGCCCGGTCTCGCCGCTGGCGTGGCTGCCGATCGGCCTGCTGCTGTTCAAGGCCGCCAACCCGGCCGCGATCTGGGCGATCTTCATCTGCTCGATCTGGCCGATGGTGATCAACACCGCGGTCGGCGTCACGCGCGTGCCGCAGGACTACCTGAACGTGGCGCGCGTGCTGGACCTGTCGGAATGGAAGGTGTTCACGCGGGTGCTGTTCCCCGCGGTGCTGCCCTACATGCTGACCGGCGTGCGGCTGTCGATCGGCACCGCGTGGCTGGTGATCGTCGCGGCCGAGATGCTGACCGGCGGCACCGGCATCGGCTTCTGGCTGTGGGACGAATGGAACAACCTGAAGGTCGAGCACATCGTGATCGCGATCTTCGTGATCGGCATCATCGGGCTGCTGCTCGAGCATGCGCTGCTGGCGCTGGCCCGGCGCTTCAGCTACGGCACCAACTGACACGCGGGGAGAATCGCCATGGACAAGTTCGTCAGCATCGAAAACGTCGGCCAGACCTTCAAGACCCGCAAGGGCCCGTTCGTCGCCCTGCGCGATATCAACCTGCATATCGCCGAGGGCGAGTTCATCACGCTGATCGGCCATTCAGGCTGCGGCAAGTCCACGCTGCTGAACCTGGTCGCGGGACTGGCCACGCCCACCACCGGCGCGCTGATCTGCGCCGGGCGCGAGATCGCCGGGCCGGGGCCGGAGCGCGCGGTGGTGTTCCAGAACCATTCGCTGCTGCCGTGGCTGACGTGCTTCGAGAACGTCTACCTGGGCGTGGAGCGCGTCTTCGCCGCCAGCGAGAGCAAGCCGCAGCTCAAGGCGCGCACGCACGACACGCTGGCGCTGGTGGGCCTGACGCACGCCGAGAACAAGTATCCGCATGAGATCTCCGGCGGCATGAAGCAGCGCGTGGGCATTGCCCGCGCGCTGGCGATGGCGCCCAAGGTGCTGCTGATGGACGAGCCCTTCGGCGCGCTCGATGCGCTCACGCGCGCGCACCTGCAGGACGAGCTGATCAAGATCGTGGCGCGCACCCGCAGCACCGTGGTGATGGTGACCCACGACGTCGACGAGGCCGTGCTGCTGGCCGACCGCATCATCATGATGACCAACGGTCCGGCCGCGACCATCGGCGAGATCCTGAAGGTGGAGCTTCCGCGTCCGCGCGACCGCGTCGCGCTGGCCGACGACAAGGCCTACCACGCCTGCCGCACCGCGGTGCTGGACTTCCTCTACCGCAAGCAGCGCAACCCGGCGCTGCAGGAAGCCGCGTAGTGCCCGCCGGCCGCGTGCCGGTGGGCGGCCCTATGTGGCACAGGCGGCGATGGGCGCGGCGGCCTGGCTCCGCTATCATGAGCCCAGAACAGACTACCCCCACGCCGCCATGACCACGCCAGCCACGTCCTTCCCTGCTGCCCGCTATATCAAGGAGATCGGCCGCGGCGTCAACGGCGCGCGGGCGCTGCCGCGCGAAGACGCGCAGGCCCTGTTCGACGCCATGCTGGCCGGGCGCGTCTCGGACCTGGAGCTCGGCGCCATCCTGATGGCCTACCGCATCAAGGGCGAGGCCCCGCACGAGCTGGCCGGCATGCTGGAAGCCGCCCATGCGCACTGCCAGCCGCTGCCGGCGCCGCCTGACCGGCAGGTGGTGGTGATCCCCAGCTACAACGGTGCGCGCAAGCAACCCAACCTGGTGCCGCTGCTGGCGCTGCTGCTGGCGCGCGAAGATGTCCCCGTGCTGGTGCACGGCACGCGCCTGTTCAATGGCCGCGTGACCAGCATGGCGCTGTTCGAGGCGCTGGGCGTGCCCTTGTGCGCGACTACCGGCGACGCCTCGGCACGGCTGCGCGAGAGCAGCGACCTCGGGCCGCTGGCGGTGCTGCCGGTGGATGTGCTGTCGCCCGGGCTGTCGCAGCTGCTGGAGCGGCGCACCGTGATCGGCCTGCGCAATTCGGCGCATACGGTGGCCAAGATGCTGCAGCCGGTGGGCGAGCATTCGCCCGCGGAAGGGTTGCGCCTGTACAGCTACACCCACCCCGAATACCGCGAGACGCTGACCGACTACTTCTCGCATGAACCCGCCAACGTGCTGCTGGCACGCGGCACCGAGGGCGAAGTGGTGGCCGATGCGCGCCGCACCAGCCGCATCGACTGGCTGCACGAGGGGCACCAGCAGACGCTGGTCGATCCGGCTGTTGGTTCGCTGGCCGAAGTGCCTGAACTGCCGCCCGGCAGCGACGCCGGCCAGACCGTGGCCTGGATCCGGCGCGTGCTGGACGGCGCGGCGCCGGTGCCGGCACCGATCGCGATCCAGGTCGAGGCCATCCGCGAATGCCTGCGGCAAGGCACTCGCGTGACCTGGGCCAGCCCGGTCTGAGCCAGCCCCGGGACCGCTGTCAGGGCTTGCGCGGGGGCAGCGGGATGCGCTCGGTCTCGCCCGGCACGTGCGGGAACTGATCGTCCTCCCAGCGCTGGGCGGCGGCCTCGATCGCCACCTTGCTGCTGGCAACGAAATTCCAGTAGATGAAGCGGTGCCCGTCGGTCGGGTCGCCGCCCAGCAGCATTACGCGCGACGGCGTCGTGGCCGTCAGCGTTGCGGGCTGGCCCGGCGTGAGCACCACCATATGCTCGGCCGGCAGCGGCTCGCCGTCGAGCGCCACCGCCCCGTCCACCGGATAGATGCCCCGCTCGGCATGATCGGCCGGGATCTCCACGCTCGCGCCCGCATCCAGCTCGATCGCCACGTACAGGGTGCGGCTGAAGACCTTGACCGGAGAGACCTGGCCAAAGGCATCGCCGGCAATCACCACCATGCGCACACCCGGCCGCTCGATCCGTGGCAGCGTGGCGGCGGGATGGTGGAAAAACGACGGCTCGGCACCCTCATGCTCCTGCGGCAGTGCCACCCAGGTCTGGATGCCGTGCAGGCGGGCCCCGGCGGGGCGCACATGCTCGGGCGAGCGCTCCGAGTGCACGATGCCGTGCCCGGCGGTCATCCAGTTGACATCGCCCGGGCGGATCGCCTGGTCGCTGCCCAGGCTGTCTCGGTGGATGATCTCGCCCTCGAACAGATAAGTGACCGTGGCCAGTCCGATATGTGGATGCGGGCGCACGTCGGCTCCGCCGCCCGGCGGCAGTTGCACCGGCCCCATATGGTCGAAGAAGATAAACGGACCAACGGTCTGGGTGGCGGCGGCGGGCAACAGCCGGCGCACGGTAAAATCGCCCAGGTCGCGCACATGCGGCTTGAGCAAGTGTTCGATAGCAGACATAACTCCTCCGGTGGAATGAGAGAGGCTTGCAAGGATGCCAGCGCGCCGCAGCTTGGTCGAGTGTAGCCGCTGCTGCAACAAATCATTGCAGCAGCGGGCAGAACCCCCGTGCCCGGCACCGCTCTAACATCCAGTGCGCCGAACCGTGGGTATCGTTCCCGCCGCTCGAATTGATAGGTAGCTATGCCAGCAGCAAGAGCAATCGAGAGGAACTATCACGACCATCGGGGCTCCAATTAGCACTCACCCGGCCTGAGTGCTAATATGTGTTGCAGTGCCACCGCCCCAACAGGCGCGGCACCCCGGCAACCGAACCGCCGGATGCGAAAGGAGCCATTGAGTGAACGCAGTCTTGTCTGCCGACCAAACCCTGAATAACCGTCTGCCGACGGCACCCCGGAGCACGGGCAGCTTCGCGCTGACCTTCCCGGCCACCGTTGGCAACCTCGACAGCTATATCCAGGCTGTCCACCGGATTCCGCTGTTGACCGCGGAGGAAGAGCAGCGCCTGGCGCGCGAGCTCCGCGACCACGATTCCGTTGACGCTGCCCGCCAGATGGTGATGTCCCACCTGCGCCTGGTGGTGTCGATCGCCCGCCAGTACCTGGGCTACGGCCTGCCCCACGCCGACCTGATCCAGGAAGGCAATATCGGCCTGATGAAGGCGGTCAAGCGCTTCGACCCCGACCAGGGCGTGCGCCTGGTGTCGTACGCGATGCACTGGATCAAGGCCGAGATCCACGAATACGTGCTGAAGAACTGGCGCATGGTCAAGGTGGCCACCACCAAGGCCCAGCGCAAGCTGTTCTTCAACCTGCGCAGCCACAAGCAGGGCGCGCACACGTTCACGCCGGAGCAGGTCGAGGCCGTGGCGCGCGAGCTGAACGTCAAGCCCGAAGAAGTGATGGAGATGGAAACCCGCCTGTCGGGCGGTGACCTGGCGCTGGAAGGCCAGATCGACGACGGCGAAGAGGAATTCGCCCCCATCGCCTACCTGGCGGACAACCACAACGAGCCCACCCGCGTGCTGGAAGCCAAGCGCCACGACCGCATGCAGGTCGAGGGCCTGGAAGAAGCGCTGGGCAAGCTGGACGAACGCAGCCGCCGCATCATCGAGGCGCGCTGGCTGCACGTCGAAGACGATGGCTCGGGCGGCTCCACGCTGCATGAGCTGGCTGACGAGTTCGGCGTCTCGGCCGAGCGCATCCGCCAGATCGAGGCCGCGGCCATGAAGAAGATGAAGGGGGCGCTGCAGGCGTTCGCCTGATCCGCACCCCCAGCCATGCAAAAGGCCGGTCCACTGGACCGGCCTTTTTGTTGCCCGCGAGAGGGTGAGTGCGACCTTATGCCGCACCCCTTCCCACCCTTTCACGTCACGACAGCAGCTGTTTCAGGTCGTGCGCGATCGGATCCGGACCCTGGCCGTGGCGGATGAACAGCCGCAGCTTGCCGTCCGGGTCGAACACATAGCTGCCCGCGGAGTGGTCCACCGTGTAGTTGTTCGGGGAGCTGCCCGGCACCTTGGCGTAGAACACCTTGAAGTCCTTGGTCAACTTCTGCAGTGCGGCTTCGTCGGCCGGGCGCAGCCCCAGGAAGCGCGCATCGAAGGCCGGCACGTACTGCGCCAGCAGCGCCTGCGTGTCGCGTTCCGGGTCGACCGTGACGAACAGCACCTGCACGCGGTCGGCATCCGGGCCCAGTTTCTCCATCACCGCCTTCAGTTCGGCCATCGTCGTCGGGCACACGTCCGGGCAGTGGGTGTAGCCGAAGAACATCACCACCGCCTTGCCCTTGAAGTCGGCGATGGTGCGCACCTTGCCGTGATGGTCGGTCAGCGAGAAGTCCTTGCCGAAGTCCGCCGCGCCGGTGATGTCGACATTGCGGAACGAGGCCTTCTGCTGCCCGCAGGCAGCCACGGCCAGCGCAAGCGCGGCCAGCAGGGAAAAGCGGCGGAAGGCGGCGAACAGGCCGGAGGCGGGGCTTAGGCGGGGCATGCGGCGGAAACCGGTCAGGGGTGGGAGGAAACAGCGGCACCGGAGGGCGGCGACATCACGCAGTATCGCCGATCGTGCCGCCACGCTGCGCCGGCCGCGACAAGATGCCGCAGCCGGTCGGCCACAGGTCAGACCTGCGGCACGAACTTGAAGTAGTGGTCGACCAGCAGCGCGGCGAACAGCAGCGACAGGTACAGGATCGAGAAGCGGAAGGTGCGCTGCGCCAGCTCGTCCGAATAGTTACGGTACATCTTCCAGGCGTAGGCCAGGAAACCCGCGCCCAGCGCCAACGCGGCCGCCAGGTAGATATAGCCGCTCATGCCGTAGACAAAGGGCAGCAGCGTCGCGGCGATCATGATCAGCGTGTACAGCAGGATATGCAGCAGCGTGTAGCGCTCGCCGTGCGTGACCGGCAGCATCGGCAGGCCGGACTTGGCGTAGTCGGCGCGGCGGTACAGCGCCAGGGCCCAGAAGTGCGGCGGGGTCCAGGTGAAGATGATCAGCACCAGGAACCAGGCCTCGGCAGGTACCTCGCCCGCCACCGCGGCCCAGCCCAGCGCCGGCGGCATCGCCCCCGAGAGCCCGCCGATCACGATGTTCTGCGGCGTGGCCGGCTTGAGCAGGATGGTGTAGACCACCGCGTAGCCGAGGAAGGTGGCAAAGGTCAGCCACATCGTCAGGTCGTTGGCGTAGACGTGCAGCAGCCACATGCCGGCGCCGCCCAGTACGGCGGAGAACACCAGGGTCTGCGGCGTGGTGATCTCGCCGGTGGCCGACGGGCGCCACGCGGTGCGGCGCATCAGCGCATCGATCTTCTGCTCGACCAGGCAATTGATGGCAAAGGCCGCACCGGCCAGCAGCCAGATGCCGGCGGCGCCGCCGATCAGCACGCGCCACGGCACCATGCCGGGCGTGGCGAGGAACATGCCGATGATGGCGCAGAACACGGCCAGCTGCGTCACGCGCGGCTTGGTCAGGGCGGCATATTGTCGGGCAAGGTGCCGTATCCGGCTCAACTTGCCCAGCGAATGGGGGTGGGTAGCGGTAACCACGGAAGGGGTCTTGTCTTTCATGTGGCGCGGGCGGCGTTCGGCACGGCAGCGGGGGCGCCGGCGGCCCGCATGGTGAGCCCTGCGAGCCCTGTATTGTAGTGGAGGCGGACCAGCAGCAGCAGGAGCAGCGCCGCGCCGCCGTTGTGCGCAACCGCGGCCACCAGCGGCCAGTCGAACACGATATTGGACATCCCGGTGGCCAGTTGCAGCACCAGCGTGGCCAGCAGCCAGCCGGCCGCGCGCGCGAGCCCTTCAAGCCGGCGCGCTCGCAGGCCAAGCCACGCCAGGTAGCCCAGCACGACAAAGGCAAAGCCGCGGTGCACCCAGTGGATCGCCACCAGCGCCGCGTGCGGGATGTAGTCGCCATCGGCGGTCATGCCCAGCTGGCGCCACAGGGTGAAGCCGTGGCGGAAATCCATCTCGGGCACCAGCTGGCCATTGCACAGCGGGAAGTCGGTGCAGGCCAGCACCGCGTAGTTGGTGCTGACCCAGCCCCCCAGGAAGATCTGGATCACCAGCAGCAGCAGGCCGATGCGCACCGGCCAGCGCAGCCGCGCGGCCCGCGCCGCGACCGGGTGCGGCGGATCGTTGCGCGAGCCCAGCTGGATCAGCACGGCCAGCAGAGCCATGCCCAGCATCAGGTGCGTGACCACAATGATCGGCTGCAGCTTCAGGGTCACGGTGAAAGCGCCGAACGCACCCTGCACGCACACCAGCAGCAGCACCCCGGTGGCGAACCACGGCGACTGCTTCAGCTCGCGCCGCTTGACCCACGCCAGCACCATCAGCGTGATGATCAGCACCCCGACCGCCATGGCGAAGTAGCGGTGGATCATCTCGATCCACGCCTTGGCCAGCGTCACCGGGCCGCTGGGCAGCGCGGTCTCGGCCGCGCGGATCGGCTCCATCGCGGCGTGCGGGTTGGAGTGCCCGTAGCAGCCGGGCCAGTCGGGGCAGCCCAGGCCGGAGTCGGTCAGGCGCGTGAAGCTGCCGAACATGATCAGGTCCAGCGTCAGGAACGCCGTGATCCAGGCGAGCTTGCGGTATTTGTTGCGGTCCCCCTTCACCAGCACGTAGGACAGCGGGAACAGCGCGATCAGGATGCCGATGATGGCCAGTTGCAGCAGCATGCCGTCCCCTTTAGCCGATGCGCGAGACCTTGAGCAGCTTCTTCAGGTCGCCGCTCATCTTCTTGGGGTCCGGATCCTGCGGGAAACGCATCATCAGGTTGCCCAGCGGGTCGACCAGGAACAGGGTGTCCTCGGCGCGCTTGCCGGGTTCGGCCGGCAGCCACTGCTGCGCGGCCTGGCGGTCGATGCGCAGGAAGCGCACACCCGCGTAGGGCTCGTTGTAGGCGGCGTTCAGACGCTCGTCGATCTTGCCGTCGTCGGTCACCAGCCACACCGGCACGATGCGTTCGCGGTCCTGGCCCTGCCCGGCGCGGATCTGGCGGATGGTGAAGAGCTTCTTCGCGCAGGCCTCGTCGCAGGCGGACGGGTCGGTGGTCACCAGCAGCCACTTGCCGCGGAACTGCTCCAGCGGCACGGCCCGGCCCTGCTCATCGGTGACGCGCACCGGCGGCATCGGCCGCTGCGGGTCGACCAGCGCGCCGTAGTTGGTGGCGCCGCCACGCGGCTTGATGACGTAATAGGTGAAGTAAGAGGCGATCACCGGCGACGCGCACACCAGCAACAGCATCAGCATCTGCAGGCGGCCGCGGCGCGTGCGCGCATCGATGCGGGTATCCGGCGGCGAGGCCGCGGCGGCCGGGGCGGAGTCTTGCTGTGCCATGGAGTACGTCTGTCCTTTGTCTTCGGCGAGCGCATGCGCCCGGTTCATTCGAGTTACGGTGCTGCCACCCGGCGCGCGCGGCGCCAGCCCAGCACGACCACCAGCACCACCGTCAGCGCGGCCAGCCCGAACCACTGGAAGGCATAGCCGTAGTGCCGGTCCGCGCCCAGGTCGGCCGGGGCCCAGTCGCGCGCCAGGCCATCGCCGCTGTCGCTGCGCTGCTCCAGCACCAGCGGGTGCAGCGCCAGGCCGGTTTCAGCCGCATAGGCAGCGAGGTCCAGGTTCTGGCGGATCTTGCTGCCGGCGGCGTCCTGGCCCAGGCTATAGACCCGCGGCACGGCCGCCAGTGCCGTGCCTTCGATCGTTACCTCGCCCTCGGGCGTGGGGAACGGCGCAATCCGGGTGCGGTCCTGGGCATCGCGCGGCAGCCAGCCGCGCAGCACCAGCACCGCCTGCATGGCGCCGGCGGCACCTGCGGGCGCCGGCGAGGCGGCTGAAATCCGCAGCGGCGTCAGCACCAGGAAGCCGGCGCGGCTATCCCCGGGGCTGCTGCCATTGCCGTGGGGGCGATTATCCAGCAATACGGTGCGGGCCGTGTCAAAGCGCCCGGTCACGCGGACCGTGCGGTCGGTCACAACTTGCGGCAGCGGGGCCGTGCCCAGCACCACCGGCGGCTGCGCCGACAGCGCCTGCAGCCGCGCCGCGCGCGCCTCCTTGTCGTGCGCGCGGTTGAGCTGCCAGTTGCCCAGCGCGCAGGTCACGGCGATCATCACCAGTGCAGCGGCCAGCGGCAACGGGCTGGTGCGATAATGAGTCTTTCCGTCGCTCCTGGCCCCGACCTGCCCCGCCATGCGCTTTGTCATCATCGTTGCCTTCATCCTGATCATCGCCAGCCTGGCCTCCGCCCTGTTCTTCATGATGCGCGACCGCGGCACGACGCCCAACATGATGCGCTCGCTGATGCTGCGCGTCGGGTTCTCGATGGCGCTGTTCCTGTTCATCCTGTTCTCGAACTGGATGGGCTGGATCCACAGCACGGGCATCCGCATGGCACCCTGAACGCCAGGACGCGGGCACCAGGCCCGCAAAAGACAAACGCCGCAGGCTGGACAACCTCCTGCGGCGTTTCTCTTTTGCGTTGGCGCCGGCGGCCCCCGGGGGGCGCGCCGGCGGGTACGGCAGCCGGATTTACAGCCAGTACACCACGACGTAGAGGAACAGCCACACCACGTCAACGAAGTGCCAGTACCAGGCGGCGCCTTCGAATGCAAAGTGGTGGTCAGGCGTGAAGTGGCCCTTCAGCACGCGGACCAGCACCACGGCCAGCATGATCGCGCCCATGGTCACGTGGAAGCCGTGGAAGCCGGTCAGCAGGAAGAAGGTCGAGCCGTAGATGCCCGAGGTCAGCTTCAGGTTCAGTTCCGAGTAGGCGTGCATGTACTCGTACACCTGGAAGCACATGAAGACCGCGCCCAGCAGGATGGTCAGCGACAGGCCCTGAATCAGCTGGCTGCGCTTGCCGGCCAGCAGCGCGTGGTGCGCCCAGGTCAGCGTCAGGCCGGACATCAGCAGCAGCGCGGTGTTGATGGTCGGGATTGGCCACGGACCCATGGTCTGGAAGCTTTCCACCACGCCGGCCGGGCCGGTGTTGGGCCATACCGCGGCAAAGTCGGGCCACAGGATCTTGTTGTTCAGGTCGCCCAGCCACGGCATGGCGATGGTGCGGGCATAGAACAGCGCGCCGAAGAAGGCCGCGAAGAACATCACCTCCGAGAAGATGAACCAGCCCATCGACCAGCGGAACGACAGGTCGATGTTCTTGCCGTACATGCCGCCTTCGGACTCGCTGATGGCGTCGCCAAACCAGCTCTTGAGCACGAACAGGAACCACAGCAGGCCGAGGCCGCACAGGTACGGCGCCCAGGGCTGCCCGTTTACCCAACCGGCGGCACCCGCGCCCGTCATCAGCAGGCCGAAGCTTGCCGTGATCGGGTGGCGCGACGGGCCCGGTACGAAGTAGTACGGAGCGTTTGCGCGATTCGCACTCATTCTTTTATCTCCAGCTCAGAGTCTTTGATTCAGTATTCGTGATCCGCGCTTTGGCACTGCGGGCCGTCCCCTCCTCCGGGCCAGCCCCGCCGCCGCGGTTGCCTTGTTCTGCGACTGCTTTTGTTGTCTACCCTTCCTGCCCTGCTATCCCGCTGCCTGCCCCACCACGGTGCGCACGATGAGCACCAGCACCGCGATGAAGATGGCCGCCGCGATCACTCCGGCGATCACCACATGCACCGGGTTCAGCCGGGCCATGTCGCGCTCGTGCTCGGCGCCTTTGCGCAGGCCGATGAACGACCACAGCACCGCGCGCATGGTCTGCCCGAACGACATCTTGCGCTTGACCGCGTCCTTCATCTCATCCATTGCCCGTCCTCCTCCGCCCCGGCATGCACCGCGGCCGCCTCAGATGCCCTTGCCGGCCGGTGCCGGCTGCGGCGCCAGCTGGCCCTCGGGCGCCTGCGCCACCGGCGCACCCACCTCGAAGAAGGTGTACGACAGCGTAATATTCTTCACATCCTTGGGCAGCGCGGGATCGATCACGAACACCACCGGCATCTCGCGCGCCTCTTTCGCCTTGAGCGTCTGCTGCTTGAAGCAGAAGCACTCCAGCTTCATGAAATACTGGGTCGCCTGCTTGGGCGCGTAGCTCGGGATGGCCTGCGCCGAAATATCGCGCGGCTGTCCGTTGGCCACCTCGTAGACGATCGTCGCCATCTCGCCCGGATGCACTTCCATGCTGTTCTTCACCGGCCGGAAGGCGAAGGGCCCGCGCGCGTTGGAGTCGAACTCCACCGTGATGGTGCGGCTCTTGTCGACCTGCGTGTTCTTCACCGCGCCGTGCAGCTCGCGCGTGGTGATCACGTTGATGCCGGTGATCTCGCAGATCTTCTTGTACAGCGGCACCAGCGCATAGCCGAAGCCGAACATCACGGCCACGATCACGACCAGGCGCAGCATCATGCCGCGGTTGAACCGCTTGTCCGCTTCCCTGCCAGCCTGCTGGTCGATGCTCATCTCGCTACCCTGCCGCCTCAGCCAAGAAACATCATCTTGGCGAAGAACCCCAGAAAGAAAACCACCACGATCGACAGCAGGATCAGGCCAAGGCGCCGGTTGGCGGCCTTCTGGTCCGGGCGTGATGGGCTTTTGTCTGGAGACTGCATAGCTGCTTCTGTTGCTTGCCGGCGCGGGAGGCGACGCTGCCGCCTCCCGCTGCCTGATTACGCTGGCCGCGCCTTAGCGGACCTGCGGGGGAACTTCAAAGGTGTGGAACGGCGCCGGCGACGGCACGGTCCACTCCAGGCCCTCTGCGCCATCCCAGGGCTTGTCGGCGGCCTTCTCGCCACCGCGGTACGACGGCAGCACCACGAAGAAGAAGAAGTACACCTGCATCAGGCCGAAGCCCAGCGCACCGATCGACGCGATCGCATTGAAGTCAGCGAACTGGGTCGGGTAGTCGGCATAGCGACGCGGCATGCCGGCCAGGCCCAGGAAGTGCATCGGGAAGAAGGTCACGTTGAAGAAGATGATCGACCCCCAGAAGTGGATCTGGCCGCGGGTTTCGTTGTACATGAAACCGCTCCACTTCGGACCCCAGTAGTAGAAGCCCGCGAACAGCGCGAACAGCGAGCCGGCCACCAGCACATAGTGGAAGTGCGCCACAATGAAGTAGGTGTCCTGCAGCTGGATGTCGATCGGGGCCACGGCCGGCATCAGGCCGGTGAAGCCGCCGATGGTGAACACGAAGATGAAGCCGATCGAGAACAGCATCGGGGTCTCGAAGGTCATCGAGCCGCGCCACATGGTGGCGATCCAGTTGAAGATCTTCACGGCGGTGGGCACTGCGATCAGCATGGTCGCGTACATGAAGAACAGCTGGCCGGTCACCGGCATGCCGGTCGTGAACATGTGGTGGGCCCACACGATGAACGACAGGATGGCGATCGAGGCGGTGGCGTACACCATCGAGCTGTAGCCGAACAGGCGCTTGCGGGCAAACGCCGGCACCACCTGCGAGACGATCCCGAACGCCGGCAGGATCATGATGTACACCTCGGGGTGGCCGAAGAACCAGAAGATGTGCTGGTACATCACCGGGTCACCACCACCGGCGGCCGAGAAGAAGCTCGTGCCGAAATGGCGGTCGGTCAGCACCATGGTGATGGCGCCGGCCAGCACGGGCATCACGGCGATCAGCAGGTAGGCGGTGATCAGCCAGGTCCAGCAGAACATCGGCATCTTCATCAGCGTCATGCCCGGGGCGCGCATGTTGAGGATGGTCACGATGATGTTGATCGAGCCCATGATCGACGACGCACCCATGATGTGCATCGCGAAGATGGCCATGTCCATGCCCGGGCCCATCTGCACCGACAGCGGTGCGTACAGGGTCCAGCCGGCGGCGGTGGCGCCGCCCGGGACCAGGAACGAGCCGGCCAGCAGCAGCGCGGCCGGCGGCATCAGCCAGAAGCTGAAGTTGTTCATGCGCGCGAACGCCATGTCGGACGCGCCGATCTGCAGCGGGATCATCCAGTTGGCGAAGCCGACGAAGGCCGGCATGATCGCGCCGAACACCATCACCAGACCGTGCATGGTGGTGAACTGGTTGAACAGCTCGGGGCGGAAGAACTGCAGGCCCGGCTCGAACAGCTCCAGGCGGATCAGCAGTGCCAGCAAGCCGCCCGACAGCAGCATGATGAACGAGAACAGCAGGTACAGCGTACCGATGTCCTTGTGGTTGGTCGCGAACAGCCAGCGGCGCCAGCCATGCGGGTGGTCGTGCGCGTGGTCGTCATGCGCATGATCGTGCGGATGGGCGAGCGCGTCCGGGGTAGCAGTACTCATCGCAAATGCTCCTCTAATCCTGTTCTGTCTTCAGCGGGTCAGCCCGCGACGCGGTTGCCCGCGAGGCTGGCCTGCTTGTCAGCCTTGTCGGCCGGCTTGGCTTCGGCCTTCGGCGCTGCGCCGCCTGCCGCGCCGCCGCCCTCGGGGAACTTGCCCGCACGGGCGCCCACGAAGTCGCTCGGCTGGACCACTTCACCCGTCTTGTTGCTCCAGGCGTTGCGCGTATAGGTCATGACCGCGGCCAGCTCGGTGTCCGAGAGCTGCTTCCACGACGGCATGGCAGCCTTGCCTTCCAGCATGATGTGCATCTGGCCGGCCTTGGGGCCGTTGACCAGCTTGGAGCCGTCCAGCGCCGGGAAGGCGCCGCCGCCCTTGCCGTTGGGCTGGTGGCAGACCGCGCAGTTGGCGGCGTAGACCTTCTCGCCACGCACCTTCGACTCGTCCAGCGTCCAGGTCTTGTTGGGATCGTCGGCCTTGGCCGCCAGCTCCTTCTTCTTGCCGTCGACCCACTTGGTGTAGTCGGCGTCCGAGACCACGCGCACCACGATCGGCATGAAGGCGTGCTCCTTGCCGCACAGCTCGGCGCACTGGCCGCGGTACACGCCGATCTTCTCGGCCTTGAACCAGGTGTCGCGCACGAAGCCGGGGATCGCATCCTGCTTGACGCCGAAGGCCGGGATCATCCAGGCGTGGATCACGTCGTTGGCGGTGGTGACGATGCGGATCTTCTTGTTGACCGGCACGACCAGCTCGTTGTCCACCTCCATCAGGTAGGTATTCGACTTGGGCTGCTCGTTGTTGATCTGCTCGCGCGGGGTGGTCAGGGTCGACACGAAGGAGATGCCTTCGCCTTCGCCCTTCAGGTAGTCATAGCCCCACTTCCACTGGTAGCCGGTGGCCTTGATGGTGATGTCGGAGTTGGTGGTGTCCTTCATCGCCACCACGGTCTTGGTGGCCGGCAGGGCCATCGCAATCACGATGATGAACGGGACGATGGTCCAGATCACTTCGACCGTGATGCTCTCGTGGAAGGCAGCCGGCTTGGCACCCTTGGCCTTGCGGTGCTTGAAGACGGAATAAAACATCACGCTGAATACCGCGACGAAGATCACCGTGCACATGATCAACATCATCCAGTTCAGCCAGTGAATCTGTTCGGCGATCTTGGTAACCGGCTCGGTCAGGTTGAGCTGGCGCACGGCGGGGCCGCCCGGCATGTCGCTGACCGCGGACGCCGCCTGGCTGGCAAGCAGGGACGCGCCGGCCAGACAAACTGCGGATGCCTTCTTCCACATTTTCATTTGTTATCTACCCAATTTACAGATTCAAATCTGTCCCCGCCGCCGCCACCGCCGCCTCTCAGAGGCGGCGCAAGGCCGCTGCGAGCTCCTGCGCGAACTTGCGTCGCCGGTACGGGTCCACGTGACACCCCACCTGTACCTCACGCCCGCCCGAGCGCAGCGTCACCAGCGCGCGGAACGATTCACCCAGTTCGATCCGCACCCAGCGCGGATTGAATTCCTGACGCGTCACCCGTCCGGCGCTGGCTGTCTCCACGACCAGCGTGCCGTCGGTGATGCTGACGCGCTCATAGTCTGTCGCATGGCGCGCATACACCAGCAGTGCGATGCCCAGCCCGATCAGCTCGATGCTCGCGAACGGCAGTACGAGCCAGGACCCTTGCCACGCAAAAAACAACGCGATGGCAAGCGAAACCGTGAGGATCGAGAGGTAAAACCAGCCGACCTGGCGTGGACTCAGCGAGCAATTCCGCTTCATCAGCCAGTCGTGGGGCGCGGGGGGAGGTCCGTCGAGATTTCCGCCGGAGTCACCACCTGCCGTCTGGAATGCGATACCCAAGTCTTGCATCGCCAACCACTCTGCATCGGATGCACACCCGGGACGATGGCGTCCGGGCCGCACAGTGCAAGTGCAAAACCAGGACGTTCTTGTGCCAGGGGACCACTGCGACAAACTGGCGCATTATAGGGCGCTTCCCATACACGGACAAGGGCGCGCCTTGACCGGACGGCTTGCGCGCTGCTTGATTCTGTGCATAGGGAAGGGCCCCGCCATCGCCCTGCCCGCCGCGCCGGCGCTATGTTTGCGGCAATCCAGCACCGGCGCAAGTTAACTCTGTTTTAACTTGTCCGACGCGGCCTTGCACGGCCGATCTGGTCCAGCGGCACCACCGCGCGGCCCTGGTCGTCGACCGCCTGGCCGCCACGCGGGGCCAGCTTCCAGGCGTGGCCGTAGACGATCTCGAAGGTCAGCGGGATCACGCCGTCGGCGTTGCGCCGCCGCTCCAGCGCCTGCGCCAGCGCCTGGTACCAGCCGCGGCCGCGCAGGCCCTGCGGCAGCGACCCGACCGGCCCGCGCAGGCCGCCGAAGGCCTGCACCTCGCGCAGCAGCGTGGCGGGGGACTCGTAGGTCACGGTCAGCGTCTCCATGTCCATCACCGGGGTGGACCAGCCGCTGTGCACCAGCATGTCGCCGATATCGTGCATGTCGACAAAGCGCAACGTATGGGGTGCCTGGTCGACTTCGGCAAAGGCCGCGCGCAGCTCCTTCAGGGTGTCCGGGCCGAACAGCGAGAACAGCACCAGCCCTTCGTCGCGCGCCACGCGGTGCCACTCCGGGAACACGCGGTGCGGCTCCGGATGCCAGTGCAGCGCCAGGTTGGACCACAGCAGGTCGAAGCTCGCGGGCGCAAAAGGCAGTGTGGCAAGATCGGCCTGGACCAGGTCAAAGAGCGGCCGCTTGCCCAGCATGCGGCCGATCCAGCCGGGCCGGCGCTGCGGGTCGCGCTGGCCGGCCTCGGCCAGCATCGCGCCGGAGATGTCCAGTCCGGCAATCTGCGCATCCGGGAAGCGCGCGCGCAGCCCGGCCAGGCCCTGGCCGTGGCCGCAGCCGATATCCAGCGCGCGCTGCGGCGCCAGGCGGATCACTTCCATGCGCTCCTGCATGCGGCGGCCGATCTCGCCCAGCAGGAAGTCCAGCTGGCCGAAGCCGCGGCTGCGCCGGTCGAAGGCGAGCCGGGTCAGGCGCGCGGGCGGCAGGAAGGCATCGGGGGAATCAGCGGCATGCAGGGACACGGGCAGACAGGGCAGCAAGAAAACCAGGAACCGGCGCGGGGACAGATACAGGATCAGGCCCGAGCGCCGGATGAATGCGGCCGCCGCGCCCGATGGGCCGCGGCCGGACGGCAAGTATACGCGCGCGCCGCGCTGGCTGCCGGCGCCGCCGGCAAGGCGCTGGCCGGCGCCGGCGAACTGCTGCTGCCAAGCGCCTGCGCGCTGTGCGGCGCGGTGCAGCGGCAGGTGGTCTGCGCGCCCTGTGCCGCCGACTTGCTGCGCCCGGTGCGGCGCTGCCCCGCCTGCGCGCTGGCGCAGGGGCGCCACTTCCACTGCCCGGCCTGCGCGGCATCGCCCCCGGCCTACGACCAAGCCCACACGCTGGGCGACTACGCTTCGCCGCAGGACCAGCTGGTGCTGGCGCTCAAGTTCGGCCACGCCCTGCCGCTGGCGGGCTGGCTCGCGGCCAGGCTGGCCGCGGGACTGCAGGGGGCCTGGGCCCGACAGCCCGCGCCCGACCTGCTGGCGCCGATCCCGCTGTCGCCGCAGCGGCTGGCCGCGCGCGGCTTCAACCAGGCCTGGGAAATCGCGCGGCCGCTGGCGCGCCACCTGGGCCTGCGCGCCGACCCGGTGCTGCTGCAGCGCCAGCGCGACACCGGCAGCCAGCGTGCGCTGGACCTGGCCGCCCGTCAGGTGAACCTGCGCGGCGCCTTCAGGCTGGCGCGCGCCGCGCGGCTGGACGGCATGCACGTGGCGCTGGTAGACGATGTGATGACCTCCGGCGCCACCCTGCACGAGGCCGCCGGCGTGCTCAAGGCGCATGGCGCGGCTCGCGTCAGCGTGATCGTCGCGCTGCGCACGCCGTAGCTTTGGATGACAGTGGCCGGTGCGCGCGGTAAGCTGCGCACCGTTCTGACGAAGGGCGCAGTGCGCCCGCCATCCCCCGCATCATGTTCAACGTCGTCCTGGTCGAACCGGAAATCCCGCCCAATACCGGCAATGTGATCCGCCTGTGCGCCAACACCGGAGCGCAGCTGCACCTGGTCAAACCCCTGGGTTTTCCGCTGGAAGACGCGCGCATGCGCCGCGCGGGACTGGATTACCACGAGTACGCCACCATGCGCGTGCATGAAAGCTGGGACGCGCTGATGGCCAGCGAGCAGCCCGACCCGGCGCGCATGTTCGCGCTGACCACGCGCGGCTCGACACCGTTCGGCGAGGTGGCGTTCCGCCCCGGGGACTGGTTCGTGTTCGGTTCCGAAACACGCGGGCTATCGCCGGAGCGGCGCGACTGGTTCCCGCCCGCGCAGCGCATCCGGCTGCCGATGCGGCCCGACAACCGCAGCCTGAACCTGTCGAACACGGTCGCCGTGGTGGTGTTCGAGGCGTGGCGCCAGAACGGGTTCGAAGGCGGCAGCTGAGCCGCCCGGCCAGCGCCTACTCCGGCTGCACGCCGGCGGCGCGGATCACCTTGTCCCAGCGCGCCTTCTCGCTCACCATGGTCTGGCGCAGCGAGGCCGGCGCGGTGCCGGCCGGCACGAAATACTGCGCGCGCATCTTGTCGCGCACGTCGGCGCTGCCGATGATCGCCACCAGCTCGCGGTAGAGCCGGTCGATCACAGCCTGCGGCGTGCCCGCCGGCGCCAGCACCGCCTGCCAGGAAATCGCCTCGAAGCCCGGGTAGCCGGATTCCGCCACTGTCGGCACCGACGGCAACACCGCCGTGCGCCCCGTCGTGGTCACGGCCAGCACGCGCAGCTTGCCCGCGTTGACCTGCGGCATCGCGATCGCCGGCACCATGAAACCCGCCTGCACCTGCCCGCCCACCATCGCCGTGGTGATCTGCGGGAAGCCGGGGTATGGCACGTGCTGCAGGTCGATGCCCGCCATCGCCTTGAGTTGCTCCATCGCCAGGTGCGAGGCACTGCCGTTGCCGGGCGAGCCATAGTTCAACTCACCCGGCTTGGCCCGTGCCAGCGCGACGAACTCGCGCAGGTTGTGCACCGGCAGGCGTGCATCCACCACCAGCACGTTGGGCGAGGTCGCCACCAGCGTGACCGGCGCCAGCTGGCGGAACGGGTCGTAGTTCAGGTTGCGCGACAGCGTCGGCGCGGTCACCAGCGGGCCGTTGATGGTGAACAGCAGGGTGTAGCCATCCGGAGCGGCGCGCGCCACCATGCCGGTGCCGATATTGCCGCCGGCGCCGGGACGGTTTTCCACCACCACCGGCTGGCCCAGCGCGGCGGCCAGCTTTTCGGTCACGATGCGCGCGATCAGGTCGGGCGATGAGCCCGGCGGGAACGGCACCACCATGCGGATCGGCCGCGCGGGCCAGGGTTGGGCGAAGACGCCGCCGGAAGTCCCGGCGGCGCAGGCGGCAGCCAGCGCGATCAGCGCTTGTCGTCGTGTGGGCATGCGGTGCGGAGGATCAGAAGTTGGATACGCGAGTCATCATTCGTCGCGCGCGTCGCGCTGCAGCAGCTGCGCCACCGCATCGGCGGCGCTCAGCCCGTCGAACAGCACCGCGCAGACCGCGCGGGCGATCGGCATCTCGACACCGTAAGCCGAGGCTAGCTCTGCCACAGCCTGGGCGCAGCGCACGCCCTCGGCGACGTGGCCCAGACCGGCCAGGATCTGCTCCAGGCTCTGCCCCGCCGCCAGCTGCTGGCCGACCTTGCGGTTGCGCGACAGGTCGCCGGTGGCGGTCAGGATCAGGTCGCCCACGCCGGCCAGGCCCATGAAGGTCTCGACCCGGCCGCCCAGCGCCAGCCCCAGGCGCGTCATCTCGGCCAGCCCGCGCGTCACCAGCGCGGCGCGCGCGTTCAGGCCCAGGCCCAGCCCGTCGCTGGCGCCGGTGGCAATGGCCAGCACGTTCTTGACCGCACCGCCGACTTCCACGCCGGTCAGGTCGTCGCTGCCGTAGATGCGCATCGCATGATGGTGGAAGGCCGCCTGCGCGCGTTCGGCCAGCGACGGCTCGTTGCCTGCCACGGTCAGCGCGCACGGCAGCCCCAGCGCCACCTCGCGCGCGAAGCTGGGGCCGGTCAGCACGCCGTAGGCAAAGCCCTCGGTGCGCCCGGCGGCGTCGAGTTCGGCCCGCACCATCTGGTGCGGCAGCAGGTGGGTGCCGGACTCGAAGCCCTTGCACAGCCACAGCATCGACACCGGCCTGGCGCCGCGCGCGGCCAGCCTGCGCGTCATCTCGCGCAGGCCCGCCACCGGGGTGGCCACCACCACGATGCCGTCGGCATCGTCGGCGGCATGCGCCACGGCCTGCTCGAAGTCTGCCTGCACCGCCAGCCTCTCGGACAGCGTCACGCCGGGCAGGTAGGCGGCGTTCTCACGCGTGGCCGCGATGGCCGCGAGTTGCGCGGGGTCGCGCCCCCACAGCACCACGTCATTGGCGGCCGCGGCATGGCTGGCGAGGGCGGTGCCCCAGGCACCGGCACCGAGGAAGGTCAGTTTCATGGCAGCTTGATCCGAGGATGGACGCAGTCGATGGTAGCCCAAAGGCAAAACGGGGCCGCAGCCCCGTTTCGATGATGGCTCAGGACGCCGGAATCAGTGGCGGGCCTGGCTGCCGTCGGGCATCACGATGCCGCTGTTGCCGCCTTCGGCACCCTGGGCTTCTTCCATGGCGGCCTGCAGGCGTTGCTCATACAGCGCCTGGAAGTTGATTTCCGACAGGTGGATGGCCTGGAAGCCGGCGCGGGTGATCACGTCAGCGATATTGCCGCGCAGGTACGGGTACAGGATGGTCGGGCAGGCGATGCCCAGCAGCGGGTCCAGCTGCTCCACCGGCACATTGCGGATATCGAAGATGCCGGCCTGGTGCGCTTCCACCAGGAAGGCAACCTTGTCCTGCACCTTGGTCGTCACGGTGCCCGTCACCACCACCTCGAAGATCCCTTCCTGCAGCTGCGAAGCGCCGACGTTGACCTGCACTTCCACCGACGGGGCTTCCGATTCCAGGAAGATGCCGGGCGAATTGGGCTGCTCCAGCGACATGTCTTTCAGGTAGACGCGCTGGATGTTGAAGAAGGGTTGATCGTCCTGCTGGGTGTTTTGCTGGTCGCTCATGAAAGGCTTCCGGGAGGATGGGCTGGTGTGCATCGGGCGCGGCGGCCGCAATCCTTGCATCGTGCAAGGCTGGCCGGTGCCCGCTTGAAAAACGCATATGGTACATGACGCGGGTGGCGAATTCACCCGCGCCGGGGGTAAGCCGGAACCAGCGCGGCGCGGAATCAGACGATTCCGCGCCAGCGCCGGCGCAACCGGCGCAACCGGCTCAGGCGGCCAGCAGCGGCACCAGGCCACCCTGGCGGTCCAGCGCCGAGAGGTCGTCGAAGCCACCCACGTGGGTCTCGTCGATGTAGATCTGCGGCACGGTGCGGCGACCGGTACGGGCCATCATCTCTTCCCGCTTGCCGGGTTCGCGGTCGATCAGGACCTTCTCGATCGTTTCCACGCCCCTGGACTTGAGCAGGCGTTCAGCCATCAGGCAATACGGGCACACCACGGTGCTGTACATGACGACACGGGCCATGCGGGTTCTCCTTGAATGCAATGCGCGCGCGGCCCGGCCTGGCCGGGGGCGCGCCTTGTGACGGATACGGCGGTGCTGCCCGGGATTACTTCACCAGCGGCAGGCCTGCCTGCTGCCAGGCGGCGATGCCGCCCTCGAGCGCGTAGATCTCACTGTAACCGGCTTCCTTCAACGCTGCCTGGGCCTTGCCCGAGCGCTGGCCGGTCTGGCACACGACGATGATGGGGGCAGCCTTGTCCTTTGCAAGGCCGGCCGCGCGCGAGGGCAGGTCGGCCAGCGGAGCGCTCTTGGCTTGCGGCAGGTGACCCTTGGCATACTCGGCGGGCTCGCGGATGTCGACCACGACCGCGCCGCGCTTGTTGATCAGCTGGGTCGCGGTGGCCGTATTGACGGTCTTGCCGCGGGTGCTGCGCGAGATCGCGGGCCAGGCCAGCAGGCCGCCCGAGACCACGGCAAGGGCGATCAGAGCGAGGTTGTTGTAGTCGGCGAAGAAATTCACGTTGGCATTCCGGTAGGTTGGGTCGGCGGCATTATAAAATACGCGGTTTGGCGTCCAGGCCCTGCCGTCGCATGGCCATCCGCCATTGTCGCCTGTCTGAGACATGGGATGTCCACAAGGAACCCATCAGCCCTTCCAGGTGACGGCGCGGACGCATGCAGGTTACCTACTCTCTGGAAGCAGCAGCATGTACAAGCTCGTCCTCATCCGCCACGGCGAATCCACGTGGAACCTTGAAAACCGCTTTACCGGCTGGGTCGACGTCGACCTGACCGAAACCGGCGCCGACCAGGCGCGCCAGGCCGGCAAGCTGCTCAAGGATGCCGGCCTGGGCTTTGACGTGGCCTATACCTCGGTGCTCAAGCGTGCCATCCGCACGCTGTGGCATGTGCAGGATGAAATGGACCTGATGTGGATCCCGGTGCGCAACGAATGGCGCCTGAACGAGCGCCACTACGGCGCGCTGGCCGGCCTGAACAAGGCAGAAACGGCCGCCAAGTTCGGCGACGAGCAGGTGCTGGTGTGGCGCCGCAGCTATGACACGCCGCCGCCCGCGCTGGAGCCCACCGATCCGCGTGCCTCGTACGACGATCCGCGCTACGCCAATGTGCCGCGCAATGAGATCCCGCTGACCGAATGCCTGAAGGACACCGTGGCCCGCGTGATGCCGCTGTGGAACGAATCCATTGCCCCCGACATCCAATCGGGCAAGCGCGTGGTCATTGCCGCCCATGGCAACAGCATCCGCGCGCTGGTGAAATACCTGGACCAGATCTCGGATGACGATATCGTCGGACTCAATATCCCCAACGGCACCCCGCTCGTCTATGAGCTGGACGCCGACCTGCGCCCCCTGCGCCACTACTACCTGGGTGACCAGGACGCCATCGCCGCCTCGCTGGCGGCCGTGGCCAGCCAGGGCAAGGCACGCTGAAGCCCGCCCGGGCGGCCGCGCGCGGATGTGCGGCCGCCCACCCTGAGCCGGGACGGGACAGGCCCTTTCCACCACTCGCACTTATACTGTCCGACAAACCGCCCGGCGCCGGGCGGCCGCAGCCGGCATAATCCCCATACCGTACACCAGTACTTCGAGTACACGTTCAGGCAGCCCTCATGCGCAAGACCCTCAAGAACATCAGCCTGGTTTCTGTCGGCCTCGTCGCCGGCGTGCTCGCCACGCTGCAGATTTCGGCGACCGCCCAGAATTCATCGGGGCCCTTGCCGCTTGACCAGCTGCGGCTGATGGCCGATATCTTCGGGCAGATCAAGCGCGAGTACGTGGAGCCGGTCGATGACAAGAAGCTGCTGACCGAAGCCATCAAGGGCATGGTCGCCAGCCTCGACCCGCATTCGTCCTATCTCGACGAGAAAGACTTCAAGGAACTGCAAGAAGGCACGCGCGGACGCTTCGCCGGCCTGGGCATCGAGATCTCGCAGGAAGAAGGCCTGGTCAAGGTGATCAACCCGATCGAGGACACCCCTGCCTTCCGCGCCGGCATCCAGCCGGGCGACCTGATCACCCGCATCGACGACAAGCCCGTGCGCGGCCTGCCGCTGGAGCAGGCGGTCAAGCGCATGCGCGGCGAGCCCGGCACCAAGGTCACGCTGACCATCTACCGCAAGAGCGAGGAACGCACCTTCCCGGTCTCGATCACGCGCGCCGAGATCCGCGTGCAGTCGGTCAAGGCCAAGATGCTGGACAACAATATCGGCTGGATCCGCCTGACCAGCTTCCAGGAACGCACCATCGCCGACCTGTCCCGCAAGCTGGCCGAACTGGCGCAGAAGAACCCCAACATGAAGGGCCTGGTGCTGGACCTGCGCAACAACGGCGGCGGCGTGCTGCAGGGCGCGGTCGGCGTGGCCGCGGCCTTCCTGCCGGAAGACGCCACGGTGGTGTCCACCAACGGCCAGGTGCCCGATGCCAAGCGCGTGTACAAGGCGACGTACAACAACTACCGCCTGTCGTCGCTCGAAGACGATCCGCTCAAGGACCTGCCCGCGCTCTACAAGAAGATCCCGATGGTGGTGCTGACCAACGCCTACTCGGCCTCGGCCTCCGAGATCGTGGCGGGCGCGCTGCAGGATCATCACCGCGCGCAGATCATGGGCAAGACCACCTTCGGCAAGGGCTCGGTGCAGACCGTGCGCCCGCTGACCAACGACACCGGCATCAAGCTGACCATCGCGTACTACTACACGCCGAGCGGCAAGTCGATCCAGGCCAAGGGCATCCGTCCGGACATCCCGGTCGACCAGAACCCCGAAGGCGATCCGGACGACGCGCTGATCACGCGCGAAATCGACACCGAGCGCCACCTGCACAACAAGCAGGAATCGGAACAGCCGGAAATGACCGAGCGCGAGCAGCGCCGCGTGGACGAGCTGCGCCGCCTGGAAGAAGAGAACGCGAAGAAGACGCCGGAAGAGCGCGAGAAGGACCGCCGCAAGAAGCCGGTTGAATTCGGTACGGCCGACGACTTCATGCTGCAGCAGGCCATCGCCCAGCTCAACGGCCAGCCGGTCAAGCGCTCCAAGTCGAAGCTGGAAACCAATCCGCCGGCCGACAACGGCAAGGCGGCCAAGCCCTCGGGCAAGAGCGGCGCCAAGGGCGCCAGCGCACCGGCAGCCAAGCCGGCGGCGCCGGCCCCCGGCAAGCAGCCGCCGGCCAGCGCTCCGATCGGCGAGCCGCTGGGCACGCCGACGGGCAAGGCACCCTGAGAGCCTGGGGCTTTGTTCAGGCTGCCGGTTTGCTCCCCTCTCCCCATGAGGGGAGACGGAGAACACCTTGCTTGGGCTAGCTCGGGCGGCTTTGGAGCACCCAAAACCGCCCTCCCCTTCAGCACTCGAGGGATTACCTCATGAGCGACGACGGCCTCAACGACGAACAACTGCTGCGCTACTCGCGCCACATCCTGCTGGACGAGCTCGGCATCGAGGGCCAGCGGCGCCTGCTTGCCGGCCATGCGCTGGTGATCGGTGCCGGCGGCCTGGGCGCGGCCGCGCTGCCCTTCCTGGCCTCGGCCGGGGTGGGCCGCATCACGGTGGTCGACGACGATGAAGTCGACCTGACCAACCTGCAGCGCCAGATCATCCACACCACCGCCAACGTGGGCCGGCCCAAGGTGGATTCGGCGCGCGAAGGCATGCTGCGCATCAACCCGGGGCTGGAGATCGTGACGGTGCCCGCGCGCGTGGGCGATGCAGAGCTTGCCCAGCTCGTCGCCAGCGCCGACGTGGTGCTCGATTGCTGCGACAACTTCGCTACGCGCCAGGCAGTCAACCGCGCCTGCGTGCGCCACAAGGTGCCGCTGGTGTCAGGCGCGGCGCTGCGCTTCGATGGCCAGATCAGCGTGTTCGACCGGCGCCAGCCCGACGCGCCCTGCTACGCCTGCCTGTTCCCGCCGGCCGAACCCGCGCCGGAAGTGGCCTGCGCCACCATGGGCGTGTTCGCGCCGCTGGTCGGCATGGTCGGCACCGTGCAGGCGGCCGAGGCGCTCAAGCTGCTCGCGGGTGTCGGCGAGAGCCTGGCGGGCCGGCTGCTGATGGTCAATGCGCTGTCGATGGAATGGACCACGATGCGGCTGGCACGCACGCCGGATTGCCCGGTCTGCGCCGGGCACTGAATCGGCAGACTAGCCCCGCTGCGCCGTGTGCGCCCGCAGCCAGTCGGTGACTGCGGCGCGGTCACCGCGAAAGACGATGCGCGCCTCGCGCTGTTCGCGCTGGAAGGCGTACATCGGATCGTAGTACTCGCGCAGCAGCACTTCGATCCAGCCGCGGTGCAGATCCACTTCGCCCCGCTCCGCCTGCTGCGCCAGCGCCTGGTCCAGCAACGCCGACAGCTTGCCGTAGCGGGCACCGCCCAGCCGCGGCGAGATCCCGGCCATGGCCTCGCGCAGGCGCGTAGCGTAGGCTTCGAAGCCTTCCGTGCTGCCCTTCTCGGCAATGAACTCCGCCGCCAGCCCCTGCACATAGTCGCGCAGCACGCGCTCCACGCGTTCGTCGAACGACGCTTCCAGCCACACCAGCGGGCTGGCCTGCATGCGCTGCGTCAGCACCTGCGGCACGTCGCGGCTGCCGATAAAGCGGCCCTCGTCCTCCACCAGCAGCGCGCGCCAGCCTGCGTCAATATGCCGCAGCACGTCGATGGCCAGCGCGTTCTCGAAATCGATCTGCGGCGGCTGCGCCAGCGCGCGCCGGCCGAAGGCCGAGCCGCGGTGCCGCGCATGGCCTTCGAGGTCGATCGCGGCGGGCACGTCGGCCAGCACATCGGTCTTGCCGCTGCCGGTCAGGCCGCCCAGCACAAACCATTGCTGCTCGGCCGCCGCGGCATCGGTGGTCTCGATCAGGAAGCCGCGCATGGCCTTGTAGCCGCCGGTCACGCGGGGGTAATCGACACCGGCCGCATGCAGCCATTGCTGCACCAGCTGCGAGCGCAGCCCGCCGCGGAAGCAATACAGGTAGCCGTCCGGATGCGCGCGCGCAAACTCCGCCCAGGCTGCGATCCGCGCGGCCTTGCGCAGCCCGGACACCAGCTGGTGGCCAAGTTCGATTGCCGCCTGCTGGCCCTTCTGCGCATAGCACAGGCCCACCTCGTGGCGCTCGGCATCATCCATCAGCGGCAGGTTGACCGCGCCGGGGAAGGCCCCGCGCGCGAATTCCAGCGGCGCGCGCACGTCAAGCATGGCCACGCCGCTGAGGAACAGGGTGCGGAAGTCCGCGGTGTCAGGGCGCATCATTAATCGTAGGGTGAGATTTGCGCGGCGCCGTGGCGGGACAGGAGCCTTTGCCCGCCAGGGACGCCTGGATAAAGAACAGGAATCGGAATGAGAAGAGTTACTGCCTGCAGGCGAGCAACAAGGCGGAGCCGAACGGCGCCGCGCGCTGGGGCGGCCGCTCATCGAGAGCGCCCACGCCGGAAACCGGCTTATTGCTCGCCCGGCTCCATCTGCGACTGCAGGTAATTCTGCAGCCCGACCTTGTCGATCAGGTCCAGCTGCGTTTCCAGGTATTCGATATGTTCCTCGGTATCGGTGAGGATATCGACCAGGATTTCGCGGCTGACGTAATCGCCTACGGATTCGCAGTAGGCGATGCCTTCCTTGACGGTGGCGTGCGCGGTCTGCTCCAGCTTCAGGTCGCACTTGAGCATCTCGGGCGTGTCTTCGCCGAGCAGCAGCTTGTGCAGATCCTGCAGGTTGGGCAGGCCGTCCAGCATCAGGATGCGCTCGATCAGGCGGTCGGCGTGCTTCATTTCGCCGATCGATTCCTTGTACTCCACGTCGCCGAGCTTCTTCAGGCCCCAGTGGCGATACATGCGGGCGTGCAGGAAATACTGGTTGATCGCGGTCAGCTCGTTCTTGAGCTGGGCGTTCAGATGCTGGATGACCTTCTTGTCACCTTTCATTGGCGGCTCCTGTTGCACCGGGCCCGCGCAAAAACACGAAACGGCGCCAATGGCGCCGTGCAGTCAGTGAAAAAGGAAAAAGCGCAAAAGCGCGCCGTGAACTGGTCTTCAGTTCATGGGCGCGTTCAGGCCACCAGCGCCTTGCGCTGGTCGTTCGCGACTGCCGGGTCCCGAGTGTCCATTATGGTACATGGGCCCGACGCGGAACAGGAAGAAATCTCCACAACCTGGATGTTGGCGAGGGTCGCAACGGTAACATTGCGCACCGCCGCCACGCCTTCCTGCAACACCTGGTGCGCGCACTCGCGGCAGCGGCCGCAGCAGGTGCCGACGCCAAGCGTTTCGGCCAGTTCGTCGAGGGTTTCGATGCCCAGGTGCGCAGCACCGTGAATCTCACGATCGGTGATCTGGTTGCAGATGCAGACGTACACAAGTCCCTCCGTTGGGGCGCGTGGCACCGGCATGCCACTGCGAATGAACGTCAGAATATCAGAGATCAATAATGATAACAATTCCCATTAAGCCACATTGGGAGAGGTCGGGTAGGCGCCACAGGATGCAAAAGGAAGGCGGCTGAGGCGGCACTTTCCGGCTTGCAGAAGTGCTGCACCAGCCGCCTTTCCGCATCAGAAAACCCTGATGGCTTCAGGGTCGTGCCAGCTGCCGCAGGGCGGCCGCCTGCTCCTCGGGATCGAAGGCCTGCAGGACCTGGTCGACCAGCGGCTCGAGCCGTTCGCAGTGGGCATGCAGGATCTCCTGCTTGACCCGCAGCAGCTGCGCCGGGTGCATCGAGAACTCGCGCAGCCCCATGCCCAGCAGCAGCCGGGTCATGGACGGGTCGCCCGCCATTTCGCCGCACACGGCCACCGGCACGCCGGCGCGGTTGGCCTCGCGGATGGTGCGCGCCACCAGCTGCAGCACCGCCGGGTGCAGCGGGTCGAACAGGTGCGCCACCGCGTTGTCGGCGCGGTCGATGGCCAGCGTGTACTGGATCAGGTCGTTGGTGCCGATGGACAGGAAGTCCATCTTGCGCAGGAACAGCGGCAGCAGCAGCACCGCCGCCGGGATCTCGATCATGGCGCCGACCTTCATGCCCGGGTCATAGGCCTCGCCGCGCTCGTCGAGCTGGCGCTTGGCCTTGGCGATCAGCGCCAGGGTCTGGTCGATCTCGCTGGCATGCGCCAGCATCGGCACCAGCAGCCGCACCGGGCCGAAGGCCGAAGCCCGCAGCAGCGCGCGCAGCTGGGTCAGGAACATGCCCGGCTCGGACAGCGACCAGCGGATCGCGCGCAGGCCCAGCGCCGGGTTCAGCGCGGTCTCGAATTCATCGCCGCGGGCATCGAGCGGCTTGTCGGCGCCGATGTCGATGGTGCGGATAGTCACCGGCAGCCCGTGCATGGCATCGACCGCGCCGCGGTAGGCCTGGAACTGCTCGTCCTCGCCCGGCAACTCGTCGCGCCGGTTCATGAACAGGAATTCGGAACGGAACAGGCCCACGCCGACCGCGCCGGCCGCCAGCGCCGCGCCGGCGTCCTCGGCCATCTCGATATTGGCCAGCAGGTCGATTTCCAGCCCGTCCAGCGTCACCGCCGGGGTATGCCGCAGCCGCTGCAGGCGCTTCTTTTCCAGCGCGCGCTCGCTCTGCCGGTGGCGGTACTCTTCCAGGATGATGGCGGTCGGGTCGACGATCACCAGCCCGGCATCGCCGTCGATGATGATCCAGTCGTCCTGGCGGATCAGCTCGCTCGCGCTCTGCACCCCGACCGCGGCCGGGATGTCCAGGCTGCGCGCGACGATGGCGGTATGCGAGGTGCGTCCGCCCATGTCGGTGACGAAGCCGTGGAAGATGGCATGGCGGAACTGCAGCATGTCGGCCGGGGCGATATCGTGGGCCACCACGATCACCCCGGTCGCGGCCTCGCCGTCGGCGGCCAGCGCCGGCACCGGTGCGGGCACCAGCACCGGAGCCCCGGCGAGCGCCTTCAGGATGCGCTCGACCACCTGCCGGATATCGGTCTTGCGCTCGCGCAGGTATTCATCCTCGATCTCGTCGAACTGGCGCATCAGCTCTTCGAGGCGCGTGGTAAGTGCCCACTCTGCGTTGTAGCGGCGGCCCCGGATCAGGGCCTCGGGCTCGCGCGCCAGCGCCTCGTCGTCGAGGATCATCGCGTGCACGTCCAGGAATGCGCCTAGCTCCTCGGGCGCATCGCGCGGCAGGTCGCGCTTGAGCGCGGCCAGCTCCGCCCGCACCGCGGCGCGCGCTGCGCGCAGCCGTTCGACCTCGGCGTCGAGCTGGTCTTCATCGACCAGGTAGTGCGACACGTCCAGCGCCGCGGGCGCAAGCAGGTGCGCGCGCCCGATGGCGACGCCGCGCGAGACCGGGATGCCGTGCAGGGCGAAAGGCATGTACCGCTCCGTCAGGAACGTTTAAGAATTCGGGTCGAGGCCGCCGGCCTCACTCTCCCTCACCAAAGCGGTTGGCGATCAGCGCCAGCAGCGCGTCCATCGCCTCCTGCTCGTCGGGGCCGTCGGTCTCGAGGGTCACCGTCGAGCCGATCCCGGCGGCCAGCATCATGACGCCCATGATGCTCTTGGCGTCGACCTGGCGACCATTGCGGGACATCTTGACCTGGCTGACAAAGTTGCCGGCGAGCTGGGTCAGCTTGGCGGACGCGCGCGCATGCAGGCCGAGCTTATTGATGATGGTGGTGTCCCTCTGCAGCATATTTGTCGGGATGGTTTGCGGTTTGGTTCTGGACAGTCGTGGTGCCGACCTGCAGCACACCCTGCGAGCCGCCGGCCAGGGCCTTGGTGGCAAGCTGGTCGAGCTTTTCGCCGCGGTAGCAGATCGCGCGCACGAGCATGGGAAGATTGACGCCGGCCAGCACCCGCACGCGGCCCGGCTCGGCCAGGCGTGCGGCGATATTGGCGGGGGTGGCGCCGAAGATATCGGTGAGGACCAGCGCGCCGTTGTCCTCGCAGATGGCCGCCAGCCGGCGCCTGGCCTCGGCCAGCACGACGGCGGGGTCGGCATCGGGAAGGACGTCGATGGATTCCAGCCGCTGCGGCTGGCCGCAGTAGACGTGGGCGGCGCAATCGCGCAGCGCCGAAGCCAGCGGGGTGTGCGCGATGATCAGAATGCCTGCCATGATGGTGAATCCGTTGGATTGCCCCGATTGTAGCAGGCGGCCCCCCGCGCTCCCGCTGCCGGCCAGGCTCAGCGCCCGGCCGCGTCCACGGCGTGCTCCAGCGCGTCGATGAACATCGCCGCGACATGGAAGCCGGTTTGCTGGGTTATCTCCTGGAAACAGGTCGGACTCGTCACATTGACCTCGGTCAGGTAGTCGCCGATGACGTCCAGGCCCACCAGCAGCAGGCCCTGCTCCCACAGCCCCGGCGCCAGGGCCTCGGCGATCTCGCGGTCGCGCGGGCTCAGTTCCTGCGCGCGGCCGGTGCCGCCGGCAGCCAGGTTGCCGCGCACCTCGCCGGCCATCGGCACGCGCGCCAGCGAATATGGCACCGGCACGCCGCCGATCAGCAGGATGCGCTTGTCGCCGTCCTTGATCGCCGGGATATAGCGCTGCACCATCAGCGTGCGGGCGCCGTCGTGGCCCAAAGTCTCGACGATCGCGGCCAGGTTCATGCCGTCCGCGCCGACGCGGAACACGCCCATGCCGCCCATGCCGTCGAGCGGCTTGACGATGATGTCGCGGTGCTCGGCGTGGAAGTCGCGGATGCGTGCCAGGTCGCGCGTGACCAGCGTCGGCGTGATGAATTCCGGGTACTGGGCAATCGCCAGCTTCTCGGAATGGTCGCGGATCGCGCGCGGCTTGTTGAACACGCGCGCGCCCTGCGCCTCGGCCAACTCCAGCAGCCAGGTGCTGGTGACGTACTCCATGTCGAAGGGCGGGTCCTTGCGCATCAGCACCGCGTCGAATGCCGACAGCGGCTCCAGCGCGCTGTTGCCTTCGCGGTACCAGGCGTGGTCGTCGCCGGTCAGGTGCAGTCGCGTGGCCATGGTCTCGACCACACGGCCGGACAGGGTCAGTTGCGGCTGCAAGCACCAGTGCAGCTCGTGGCCGCGCGCGGCGGCCTCGGTCATCATGGCGTAGGTGGAGTCCTTGTAGGTCTTGAAGGTCTCCAGCGGGTCAGTGATGAAGAGGATGCGCATGGGGCTCGTCACAGGATCGGGTTCGGGTCGGTTTTCTCGAGTTCCAGGGACGCCGCCAGCAGCGCCAATCGCGCCACCACGCCGTACATGTAGAACCGGTTAGGCACCGCCGCGCCGGGCTTGGCGTGGGAGTCGGGGATACCGTTGGGCGCAAACGCCAGCGGCACGAAATGCATGCCCGGCGCGTTCAGGTTCTCGTCGTTGCCGCGGCCCGTGTGCACGCGGTAGAAGCCGCCGACCACGTAGCGGTCGATCATGTACACCACCGGCTCGGCCACCGCTTCATTGATTTTCTCGAAGGTATGTACGCCTTCCTGGATGATGACGTCGCTGACCTCAAGGCCTTCCTTGACGACGCTCATCTTGTTGCGCTCCTTCCGGTTCAGGCCCTTGACCTCGGACGGATCGCGCACGGTCATGATGCCCATGCCGTAGGTGCCGGCATCGGCCTTGACCACCACGTACGGGGTTTCCTTGATGCCGTACTCGCGGTACTTCTTGGCGATTTTCTTGAGCACGCCCTCGACCGCGTCGGCCAGTTCTTCCTCGCCCACGCGCTCGTGGAAGTCCACGCCGGAGCAGCGGGCGAAGTAGGGGTTGACCATCCACTGGTCGATGTCGATCAGCTTGGCGAACTTCTTGGCCACCTCGTCATAGGCGGCAAAGTGGCTGCTCTTGCGGCGCGTGGACCAGCCGGCATGCAGCGGCGGCAGCAGGTACTGCTCGTTGATGTTTTCCAGGATCGGCGGGATGCCGGCCGACAGGTCGTTGTTCAGCAGGATCGAACAGGGGTCGAAGTCCTTCAGCCCCAGCCGGCGGCCCCTGGTGCCCAGGCGCGCGAGCGGCTCGACCACCAGGGTCTGGCCGTCCGGCAGCTCGATCGGGGTCGGTTCGGTGATTTCCTCGGAGAGCGAGCCCAGGCGCACGTTCAGGCCCGCCTGGCGCATGATCAGCGACAGCCGCGCCACGTTCTGCAGATAGAACATGTTGCGGGTATGCCGCTCGGGGATCAGCAGCAGGTTCTTGGCGTCCGGGCAGATCTTCTCGATCGCTGCCATCGCCGCCTGCACCGCCAGCGGCAGCATTTCCGGGGCCAGGTTGTTGAATCCGCCCGGGAACAGGTTGGTGTCGACCGGCGCCAGCTTGAAGCCGGCGTTGCGCAGGTCCACCGAGCAATAGAACGGAGGGGTATGCTCCTGCCATTCCAGCCTGAACCAGCGCTCGATGGACGGCGTGGCGTCCAGGATTTTCTTTTCCAGTTCGAGCAGCGGACCGTTCAGCGCGGTGATGAGATGCGGGACCATATCCATCCTATAAATCGTCGTCTTAATCGTTCGCCCCGATTGTAGAGGAACGGCCAACCAGGCGCTGGCACACCCCTTATAAGGATATGCATGGCCGGGCCTGAGGGATAACGATATGGGGATGGGCGGCGCGAAATAAAGAGCCGGCCGCACCGGCAAAAAAAAAAGCGCGGCGATGCCGCGCTCTTAAATGGCCTGACAGATACGGGGAGCGTTCTGCAGGTGGAGGAAACTGCCTCACTGGCAATGTATGTGCCCCGCACATTAAAGACAATTGAAGCTTTTTAAGATCGGAGTTAAGCACTTTGCGAAAAGCCCGCGCAGCGCGCGGGGGGATCGCCAGCCAGCCCTTGCCGGCGCTCGGCTGGCGGGTTTTGCGAGGAAGCTCGGAAGTCCCCCCGAAGCATTCGCGGCACGCGTTGTTCGGCCATGGCTGACCGCCAAATGTATGCAATCTCAGGCAATGCCGGAAAGAAAAAAGCCCGGCACGCGGCCGGGCGAAAACTCCTGAGAGAAGATTCCCAATCAGCTCTCCAGCACAACACTTTTGCGCTCAGACTTCATACGCGGTCTCGCCGTGCGAGGTGATATCCAGGCCCTCGCGTTCTTCGTCTTCCGGCACCCGCAGGCCGATCAGCATGTCCACCAGCTTGTAGGCCACGAAGGCGACCACGCCGGACCACACCACGGTGGTCAGCACGCCTTCGAACTGGATCCACAGCTGGCCGGCGATCGAGTAGTCGTCCGCCACCTTGTTGGCCACGTAGTCGTAGATGCCCGTGCCGCCGAGGCTGGGCGCGGCAAACACGCCGGTCAGCAGCGCACCCACGATGCCGCCCACGCCGTGCACGCCGAACACATCCAGCGAGTCGTCCATGCCCAGCATGCGCTTCAGGCCGGTCACTCCCCACAGGCACAGCAGGCCGGCGATCAGGCCCATCACGATCGAGCCCATCGGGCCGACAAAGCCGGCCGCCGGGGTGATCGCCACCAGGCCAGCCACCGCGCCCGAGGCGCCGCCCAGCATCGACGGCTTGCCCTTGCCGATCCACTCGCCGAAGGTCCACGCCAGCACTGCTGCGCAGGTGGCCAGCAGCGTGTTGACGAAGGCCAGCGCGGCCGAGCCGTTGGCTTCCAGCGCCGAGCCGGCGTTGAAGCCGAACCAGCCGAACCACAGCAGCGAGGCACCCACCATGGTGAAGGTCAGGCTGTGCGGACGGATCGCCTCACGGCCGAAGCCGATGCGCTTGCCGAACATGTAGGCGCCCACCAGGCCGGCCACGGCCGCGTTGATGTGCACCACGGTGCCGCCGGCGAAGTCGAGCGCGCCCTTCTGGAACAGCCAGCCCGACTTGGCGGTCGCGGCGGCGCCGGCAGCAGCGTCGGTGTAGGCGTCCGGACCCGGCCAGAACCAGACCATGTGGGCCATCGGGATGTAGGAGAAGGTGAACCACAGCACCACGAACACCAGCACGGCCGAGAACTTGGCGCGTTCGGCGAAGGCGCCGATGATCAGGCCGCAGGTGATGCAGGCGAAGGCGCACTGGAAGGCGAAGTAGCCCAGTTCCGGCACCACCACGCCCTTGCTGAAGGTGGCGGCCACGGCCTCGACCGTCAGCCCCTTCATGAAGAGCCGGTCGGTGCCGCCGAAGAAGGCGTTGCCCTCGGTGAAGGCAAAGCTGTAGCCATAGATCGCCCACAGCAGCGCCACCAGCGAGAAGATCACCAGGCACTGCATCAGCACCGACAGCATGTTCTTGGAGCGCACCAGGCCGCCGTAGAACAGCGCCAGGCCGGGCAGCGTCATCAGGATCACGAAGGCGGTCGAGACCAGCAGCCAGGCGGTGTCGCCCTTGTTGGGCACCGGTGCGGCCGCGGCGGCAGCGGGAGCAGCCGGCGCCGAAGCTTCGGCAGCGGCTGCAGCGGGGGCGGCGGAGGCGGCCGGGGCAGATGCCTCGGCGGCCGGCTTGTCCTGTGCGGCGGCCGGCGTGGAGATGCCCACGCCCGCCGTGCCGATGGCCAGCGCCATCGCGCCGGCCGTCAGGAATCGCTTGAACCAGGTTTTCATGTGCTTAACCTCTTGTGATGTGCTGTCTCGGGTCACAGGGCATCGCCGCCGGTCTCGCCGGTGCGGATGCGGATGACCTGCTCGATCGGTGCCACGAAGATCTTGCCGTCGCCGATCTTGCCGGTGCGGGCCGATTTCTCGACCGCCTCGATGGCGCGCTCGACCACGTCGTCGGGCACCGCCACCTCGATCTTCACCTTGGGCAGGAAGTCGACGATGTATTCGGCGCCGCGGTACAGCTCGGTGTGGCCCTTCTGGCGGCCGAAGCCTTTCACTTCGGTCACGGTAATGCCGGACACGCCCACGTCCGACAGCGCTTCGCGCACTTCGTCGAGCTTGAACGGCTTGATGACTGCGATGATGAGTTTCATCCGATTTCTCCTCGGGGCAGGCCGGCGCTGCCTGCCCGGCCTGCGGCAATGATTAGAAAGTCTTGGTGATCGAGGCCCAGGCCGTGGCCTTGCCCAGGTAGCGGCCGCGGTTGGCGCTGGTGTAGGCCACTTCCTTGGCGTTGGTGTCGACATAGGCAACCGCCAGCGCGAAGCCCTTGCCCAGGTCCTTGGTCAGGCCGATCTTCCAGTCGGTGTACGAGGCGTCGCTGTTGTGCTTGACGTCCTGGTAGCCGACGTGCGCATTCAGGGTCAGGTCCCAGAAGTTCAGCGGCACGTTGGCGCTCAGGTCGATGTAGCCGCTGTTCTTGCTGTCGGCCCAGCCAAACAGGTTGGTGACCGAGTGCGAGTACTTCAGGAACACCGGGCCCCAGCC
>NZ_JBYTAH010000065.1:0-44385 GCF_058787975.1 Cupriavidus sp. FW305-26 | reverse complement strand
GGCTAGGGCTGCTGGAACTGCGGGGGCTGAGGCGTCCGGTCCAGCGGGGACAGGCGTTTGTTGCATCGCTCAAGCATAATGTAGGCCTGCCGTCGGGAACTACAGCTTGTCAGGGAAACATTGTCCGGTGAACGAAACAATCCAATGGAATGATTGGGAGGCGTTCTGCTGCGTGGTCGAGCAGGGGACGTTCACGGCCGCGGCGGAGCAGCTGGACTGCCCCAAGTCGCGTGTCTCGGCCGCAGTGGCGCGGCTGGAAACCGCCATCGGCGCCAAGCTGCTGGAGCGCACCACGCGGCGCATGCGCCTCACGGATGCTGGCAAGGCGGTCTACCGCGATGTCGCCCCCTTGTTTGCGCGCCTGCGCGAAATCCGCCAGGAAACGCTGGCGCGTGAAGAGCGCGTACAGGGCGTGCTGCGCATCGCCACACCCTATGAGTTCGGCGCCCAGCAACTGGGTGGCGTGATCTGCCGCACGCTGGCGGCGCATCCGGCGCTGGACGTGGCCGTGGAAATCACCCAGGGCCTGGTCGACCCGATCCGCGACGGGTTTGACGTGGCCTTCGTCGTCGTCGACACCGACCTGCCCGACTCCGGCACGGTGGCGCGCCGCATCTACCATGTCGAGCGCGGCCTCTTTGCCGCGCCGGCGCTGGCGGCCAGCCTGCCGGCGCAGTTGCGCCCGGAAGACCTGGCCAATATGCCGACGCTGACCACGCCCGGCGACACCGTCTGGGAATTCACCCGCGACGGCCAGACCGTGTCCGTGCCGATCCGTCCGCGCATGCAGACCCACAACGCCGAACTGCGGCTGCAGGGCGCGCTGGCGGGGCTGGGCATCGCCCGGCTGTCAGTCATTTATTGCGAGGCCGAGATCGCGCAGGGGCGGCTGGTGCGCGTGTTGCCTGACTACCCGCTGCCGCCGCTGCGCGTGTTCGCGCTGCTGCCGGACCGGCGGCTGCAGCCGCGCAAGGTGCGGGCCTTCATGGAAGCGATCGAATCGATGATGGTGTCCGAGCTGGAGCCCGAGGCGGGCCTGGACGGGGGGATGGGGGCGGAAGCAGCCGCGAGCGGGCAGGCTGAAGGAGAGGCCCGCACGGCGGGTTGAGGGCGGGGGGGGGCCCGCCACGGCCGGGGCCGTGGCAACGGAAAGGGCAGGAGCTCAGGCGCCGTCGGTGAATGCGTCGCGGCGGTCGGTGGTCCTGGCGCCGTCAGTGAACGGGTCGGCCTTGCCGGCGTGGGCGATGCTCCCGTCCAGGCGGGCGATGTCGGAAACGGGTTCGGAGGCGTGGGCAGCGGCCGCGGCAAACGACAGGCTGACGGCGCACAGCAGGGAAAGCGCCAGGCTGCGGCGTTGGGCGATGGTCTTCATGGTGTGTGGTCCTTCTCAGGCAGGGTGCGTGGCGGAAGCGCCACGGTGCCTGCAATGTAGGACTTCACACGGGGCAGAAAAAGGGTCAATTCTCGACACACTGTCCAGAGCCCTGGACAATGTGCCGAGCCGCCGCTGGCTCAGTAGTGCATGCCGAAGATGCTGGCGCCCAGCCGCGCGATCACCATCAGCAGGATCTGCGCGATCACGAACAGCACCAGCGGCGAAACATCGAAGCCGCCCAGGCGCGGTACCACGCGCTGGATCGGGCGCAGCACCGGCGCGGTCAGGTGGTCGATGGCCGGGGTGATCGGCGAATGCGGGTTGACCCACGACAGGATCGCCATCAGCAGCGTGACCCACATTACCAGGCTGATCGTCCATTTCAGCACATAGAGCAGGGCGGTCAGCAGCATGGCCGGCAGGAAGCCGAGCAGGTCGATGCCGCTGAGCAGCGCGACCAGCACCAGGAACACCATCGCGGTCAGCCATGCGCCCACCACCGTGGCCCAGTCAATGCCGCCCACCCCGGGGATGACCCGGCGCAGCGGGCGCACCAGCCAGTCGGTGATCTGGAACACCCCCTGGGACACCGCATTGCGCGTAGGCAGCCGCGTGAGCTGCATCCACACGCGCAGCAACAGCGCCATGCCGAACAGGGTGAAGACGGTATCCAGCAGGAAGAGAGCGATTTCCGAGAACATCGGTGCGTTTTCCGGTGACGGGTGAAGGTGTCTGCAACCGCACAGATTCTGCCATAGCCTGACGCCGGCACGATGCAACCGTGCGCCGGGCACATGAGCTGGCGGACATGTTTGTGCTGGCGCCTCGGTGCGCGGCCCCTATAATTGCGTGCGCCCGGTTGCGGGACCGGCCGCGCACCCGTGGTATTGCGCGTGGTTCCTGCGCTTTCCTCCTCCTTTGCGCTTTTTCGCCACCTTATGCCCAGCAAGTCCGTCCCGTCCCGGAAATCCACATCGCTTACCAAGGCCGACTTCGAGGCGCTCTCGGATTTCCGCTACCAGTTGCGGCGTTTCCTGCGGTTTTCCGAAGATGCGGCGCGCGCGGAAGGGCTGACCGTGCAGCAGTACCTGCTGCTGTTGCATATCCGCGGCTGTGCCGACAAGGACTGGGCCTCGATCGGCGAACTGGCGGAACGGCTGCAGGCCAAGCAGCACGGCGTGGTGGCGCTGGTCAACCGCTGCGAGGCGGCGGGGCTGGTCAGGCGCCGGCTCAACCCCGAGGACCGCCGCGTGGTGCAGGTACACCTGCTGGCCAAGGGCGAGCGCTACCTGAACCGCCTGGCGATGCTGCACCGGACCGAGCTGGAATCGCTGCGCGGCGCTTTCCGCGTGGCCCGCATCACCCAGTTCAACGACGACGGCGCCGAGCGCGCCTGAGCCGCGGCAGGCCTGCACTGCCAGCCAGTTACAGGCAGTTACCAATCACAGGTTCCGGTGACACCCGCTGGCTGCCGGCGGCCCTAGACTCGCGCGCATTCCCCAACACGCGCAGAGCGCAGGAGTCCTGACATGTCCATCCCCCTTCGTTCGGTTGTGCTTGCGGTGCTTGGCGCCGGTGCGCTGGCCGGGTGTGCCACGCCGTATGGCTACGACAACGGGTATGGCGGAGGGTACGGCGGCAGCTACGGTGGCGGCTATAGCAGCAGCGGCTACGGCACCAGCGGCTATGGCGGCAGCACCACCATCAGCGGCTACCCGGCGCAGCAGGGCTACCCGCAGGGGTACCCGCAGCAAGGGTATCCGCAACAGGGGTATCCGCAGCAAGGCTATCCCCAGCAGCCGTATCCGCAGCAGTCATATCCGGACGGCAGCTACGGCAACAACTACGGCAACCAGGCTTACGGCGTGCGCTACGGCTGGGTCGAGGCGATCGAGGTGGTGCCCGGCCAGCCGCCTTCGACCAGCGGCGCGGGCGCCGTGGTCGGCGGCATCGTGGGCGGACTGCTGGGCCACCAGGTCGGCGGCGGCCGCGGCAATACCGTGGCCACCATCGGCGGCGCGGTTGCCGGCGCGGTGGCCGGCAACGAGGTCGAGAAGCGCACCGGATCCTCGGCCGCGGCTTACCGTGTGCGCGTGCGCACCAGCGACAACGCCTACCTGACGCTGACGCAGTCCAACGCCTACCAGATGCGCATCGGCGACCGCGTCAAGGTCGAGAACGGCGTAGCCGTGCCGTACTAAGTGCCGAACAGCTGCGCGTAGTCCTCGCGCAGCTGGCGCTTGAGCAGCTTGCCCGCCGTGTTGCGCGGCAGGTCCGCGACGAACACGATGCGCTTGGGCACCTTGAACGGTGCCAGTGCCTGGCGCGCATGGGCGATCAGCTCTTCCTCGGCGGCGTCTTCATGGCCGCGCTTGCGCACCACGCAGGCGGCCACTGCCTCGACCCACTTCGGGTGCGGCAGTGCGAACACCGCTGCCTCGGCCACCGCGCCGTGAGTGTACAGACACTCTTCCACCTCGCGGCTCGATACCAGCACGCCGCCTGAATTGATCACGTCCTTGATCCGGTCCACCACGTACAGGTAGCCCTCGGCATCCATATAGCCGAGATCGCCGGAATGGAACCAGCCGCCGGTGAAGGCTTCAGCGGTCAGTTCGGGCTTGTCCCAGTACTCCGTCAGCAGTTGCGGCGAGCGATGCACGATCTCGCCCAGCTCGCCGGGCGGCACGTCCTGCATGGTCTCGTCGACGATACGGGTCTCGACGTTCAGTACCGGCCGGCCGGCGGAGGCGGGGCGCCCGGCGTGTTCGTCGGGGCCCAGCACCGTGGCCAGCGGCCCGATCTCGCTCTGGCCGTAGCAGTTGTAGAAACGCAGTGCCGGCAGCTTCTGCTGCAGCTCAAGCAGCACCGGCACCGGCATGATCGAGGCCCCGTAGTAGGCCTTGGTCAGCGACCCCAGCCGCGCCGGATCGAAGTCCGCATGGCGCAGCAGCGCGATCCACACCGTGGGCGGCGCAAAGAAGCTGGTGATGCCCTCGGCGTGGATGGTGCGCAGGCAATAGCCGGCCTCGGGGCTGTCGGCGATCAGCGTGGTGCCGCCGCACAGCAGCAGCGGCATCAGGAAGACATGCATCTGCGCCGAGTGGTACAGGGGCAGCGCGGCCAGCGAGTAGTCCGATTCGCGGATATCGCAGGCGGCAATGGTGCTGACGTATTCGGCCAGCAGCGCGCGATGGGTCAGCACGGCACCCTTGGGGGCCGAGGTGGTGCCCGAGGTGTACAGGATCTGCGCAGGTGTGGTGTCGGTGAGCGAATCGGACACCGGTGCCGCGGGGCCGCTGGCGGCGGCTGCCAGTACATCGCGCACCTTGCCGCCGTGCAGCGTGCCGCTGACCTTGCAGGGCAGGCCCTCGACGCGGTCGGCCAGCGCCGGATCGGCAAAGATTGCGCTGGCGCCCGACTGCGTGACGATGTACTCGGCCTCCGCGCGCTGTCATCGAGAAATTGACCGGCACATGGATCAGGCCGCTGCGCAGGCAGGCCAGCCACAGCAGCACATAGGCGTCTGAGTTCTTGCCGAAGGCGGCCACGCGGTCGCCGGGGCGCAGGCCCCATTGCGCCAGCGCGCCGGCCACGCGGGCCGCGGCCTGATCCAGTTGGCGATAGGTCCAGGCCCGTTCGCCGAAGCGGATCGCGGTCTTGCCCGGGCTGCGCCGCACGGCGCGGGCAATGGCGTCGGGAATGGTGTTGCGCAGGGCGCGCTGCTGCTCTGACTGCATGGTGTGGTCTCCATTGTTATGGTGGGTCCAGCAAGTCTTGAAGCCAAGCGCCGAGGATAAAGGCTGCCGCCCGGCCATGGCAAGGCGGCAGCGTCTCGGGGTGGGACTACAGCGCGTCGGGGTGGACTACAGCGCTTCCGACAGGAACACCAGCGCGCGCCCGTGCGCCAGCGCGGCGCTGGGCTGGTGGTAGGAGCCGCGCGCCCAGCAGTTGAAGCCGTGGTCCGCACCCTGGTAGACGTAGATCTCGCTGCCGGGTTTGCCGGCCATGGCGTCGCGCACGCCTTGCACGGCCTCTGGCGGGATGTGCGCGTCGAGCGCGCCGTAGTGGAACTGCACCGGCACACGAATGTTCGCCGCCTCTTGCAGCTGGTTCTGGATGCCGCCGCCGTAGTAGGGCACGGCCGCATCCACCAGCCCGCGCGCCGCGCTCAGGTACGACAGCAGGCCGCCGAAGCAATAGCCCACCGCCGCCACCTTGCCGGCGCCGGTGTGCTGGCGCAGCACCTGCACCGTGGCGGCGATATCGTCCAGCGCGGCGGTGACATCCACCGCCTTGCGCAGCGCCATGCCGCGCGCCATGTCGTCGCCTTCGTAGCCCAGTTGCACGCGTGGCGCCTGGCGCCAGAACACGTCCGGCGCCAGCACCGCATAGCCGTCGGCGGCGTACTGGTCCGCCACGGCGCGGATATGCTCGTTGACGCCGAAGATCTCCTGCAGCAGCACAATGCCCGGCGCGCCGGGCTGCACGCCTGCCGGCGGCAGGCTCAGGTAGGCATCGAAGCTGCCCGCGGCGGTGTCAACGCGGATCCACTGGCTGTCGGGGATGGCTGTCATGGGGAAAGGCTCTCCGGAAGGGGGCTGAACAGGAAAGCTGCAAGTTTGCCACTGCGCGCCGCTTCGTGCAGGGCAGGGCGCCCTGCTGCTGCCGTCAGTACGCGCGCGACTGCTGGTAGCGCTTGTTCCAGTTGTCGGTGTAGGCCCTGACCACGGCGGCGTCGCCGCGGATCAGCATGCCGTTCTCGGCGTTGCGCTCCTGCGCCGACTTGGTGAAGTTGAACGATCCGGTGAAGACTGCCTGGTCGTCGAACACCATCACCTTGTTGTGCGCAATCGCGGGTTTGTTGTCGATCACCACCGGCACGCCGGCATGCTTGAGGTAGGTGGCACTGGTATAGCGCTCGGACTGCTGGCTCTTGTCCAGGATCACGCGCACGTCCACGCCGCGCCGGTGCGCCTGTGCCACGGCCTCGGCAATCGGTGCGCTGGTGAACGAATAGGCCTGGATCAGCAGGCGATGGCGCGTGCTCCGGATGGCATTGATCAGCAGCGCCTGGCAACTCGCGCCATCGGGCACGAAGCACAGCGTGTAGCCGCTGCCATCGGCAAACGGCTTGGCCGGCACCGGCTTCGCATCCGGCGGCTGGGCCGGCTTGCCGGTGCGCGCGGGAAAGTGGTTGGCGACGGCCTCGTTGAAGGTCTCGCTGATGCTGTTGGCGATGGTGTCGGTCACCTGGTCGAAGGTGGAAGCCGAGCGGGCGTGCGCCAGTAGCGCGAAGGGACTGAACGAGGTGAAGGCCGACACGGCGGCGGCCAGGCCCAGGCCCAGCACGGCCCGGCGAATGAATCTGTAAGTCACGGCGGATCTTTGCGTCGGTGAATGACGGCATGCGCGCGCCGCGCGCCGCATGCTGTCGGGGCGGGTTCGCAGCGTAGCAGCCGCATACGCCACTGGCAAAGCGTGATTGTGTAACAGGATCTGCGGCCGGCTATCCGGTGCAGCATCGCTGCACCGCCGCTGCCCTTGGGACTATCCGCACCCGCGCCTATGATGGATGGAACCCCCGCGGGTCCGCCCGCCAAGGAGAGGGATATGAGCAACCATACCTACAAGCTGGTCGAGATCGTCGGATCTTCACCCGATGGCTGCGACCAGGCCATCCAGAGCGCCATTGCCAAGGCCGGTGAAACCATCAAGAACATCGACTGGTTCGAAGTGGTGGAAACGCGCGGCCACATCACGAACGGCAAGATCGCGCACTACCAGGTCACGCTGAAGATCGGTTTCCGCGTGAGCTGAGTGCGGCGCCGCGCTTGCGCGGCGGAATTGCGCGACGGCACGGGCTGCGCTGCCTGTGCGGATTGGTGCGCGTGCTCGCTCCAGATGCAGCCTTCGGGATCAAAAAATCGGCCGACGCGAGACTGCCGTCGGCCGGGTGCAGGGAAACCTGGTGTCGTCAGCCCAAACGCGACCAGCTCAATCGAACTGGTACGAATAAGTCATGTTGATCCGCGGCGACCGACGGCTTGCATTGGTTGGCTTGTCACCTACCGGTTGTGCCACCGACAGATCCAGCGTGTAGTAGCGCCGGTCCGAGAAGCGCGCGCCAATGGCTACCGATGACAGGCTGCGGTGCGACAGCGACACGCTGTTGGAAAACACGCGCGCCACGTCGGCCGACACATAGGGCTGGATGGTGCGCAGGTAGGTCATGTCGGGCAGGAACAGGCGGCTGATTTCCGCCGAGGCCCCCCAGCCCTTGTCGCCCGCCACTTCGCCGGCGGGATAGCCCAGCCCGAAGAAGCGTCCGCCGAAGCTGATCTGCTCGCCCGAGGCCAGGCGGTCGCCGCTGTACTGGCCCGCCGCGGCCACGGTAAGGCCGAAGCCCGCCGGCAGGTCTTTCGACTGCGACAGCAGCAGCCGCGTGCGGAAGAAGCTCAGGTCGTTGGTGTTGTTCTGGCGGCTCGCGCCCAGCGCATCGAAACCCTTGTACAGGCCGAGCGTGGCATTGCGGCTCACGCCTTCGCCGCGCTGCGCGTAGGTCAGCTCCGCGGTGCCCACGCGCACGTTGGTGCCCAGCGTCACGCGCGTGCCGGTGGCGGTGTGGGTGTAGCGCTCGAACTGGTCGGCGCCGTAGAAGCCGCCGGTCAGCGTGAGCGTATGCGCGTTGGACAGCAGCAGCGGATAGCTGAGCGAGCCGCCGATGCGCTTGGTGTCGTTGACGTAGCGCGGATTGAACCCGATCGCCTCCAGCGTGGCGTTCTGCGGCACGCCTCGGTAGTGCGAGGCATTGAGCCGCGCGATCATGCCCTCGGTGCCGAGCGGCTGCGCGTAGCTGGCGGCGTAGTACTCCTCGTTGTCGCGGCCCTTGGGGAACAGTGCCGACACCGAGATCTGCTCGCCCAGCGGCGTCAGGCTGTTGCTGGTCGCGGTGGCAATGGCGCGCAGGCCTGGCGACATGTATTCGATGCCGGTGCCGAAGGTGAACGGCTTGCGCTTGACGTCGAGCACCATCTCGCAGGCGCCGTCGGTGGTGGTCGGCGGCTGCACCGTGGCCGCCACCTGCAGCCCGGGCTGCAGGGCCAGTGCATTGACGTAGTGTTCGAAGCGGTCCTGGCGTAGCGGGCGGTCCTGCTGCAGCTTCTCGGCAATGGCGCGCAGCCGGCCCTCTGCCGGGCCCGCCTTGCCTGTGACCGTCACCTTGGCCACATAGCCCTCGACCACGGTGATCAGCACATCGCCGTTGGCAAAGTCCTGCGCCGGCACGAAGGCAAACGAGAGCGGATAGCCGCGGTCCTTGTACATCTGCGTCACCGTGTTGGCCGCTTCCAGCAACTGCGCCACCGTGATCTCGCGATTGGCCAGCGGCTTGAACTGCGCGGCTACCTCCTCGAACGGCAGCGTCTTCGCGCCTTCGATGCGAAAGCGGCGCGGTGTCAGGCGTGTATTGAGCAGGTCCTGCATGGCCGCCTGCGGCCGTTCGACCTGCACGGTCACGCTGCTGTCGGGCCGGGCCGGAGCAATCTTCGGGAGCGTCTGGGTTGGGTCGCCCTGGACCGGGCTGCGCGGATCGGCCTGGACCAGGCCGTGATGGAACGCGCCGACGCTGACCAGCAGCGCGGCAACGCGATGACGTGCACGCATGGCAAAACCCCTGTAAGGAAATACTGCGGCTATTGACGTCGCGTGCCACTGGCGCGGGGATTGCCGCTACCCCCGTGCGCCTGCCGTCCGATGCCGCCGGTTCGGCGCGTGGCCGCTACGTTGAATCTGGTGTGCTCCGCTGCCCGCGATCAGGCGATCGCCAGGGCAGAGGCTGAGGCTGGATTACTTCTGGCCGAGCGCGCCGGTCAGGCCGCCCAGCAGGCCGCCAACCAGGCCGCCGATGGCGCCGGTGGCGCTGGTGGTCGAAGTCTTGCTGGTGGTGCTGCCCGCGGTGGAGGTGGCGCCGCCGGTCACGGCGGCCACAACACTGGTGACGGGGGCCAGCGGGCTGGTGGTGCCAGTGCCCGCCGCGGCGCCGGTGACGCCGCCTACCACGCCATTCACCACGCCGCTGACCGCGGTGGTGACCGGTACTGGCGGCGAACCTGTGCCGCCGCCGGTGGCACTGCCAAGGCCGCCAGTGATGGAGCTGACCAGGCTGGTGACAGGCGCCAGCGGCGAACCCGTGCCGCCAGCGCCTGCACCGCCAGTCAGCCCCCCGGCCAGCGCAGTCACCGGTGCCAGTACCGGGCTCAGCGCGCCCAGGCCGCCGCCGCTGGCGGGCCCGTTCGCTGCGCCGCCCAGCGATGCCACGGTCGTGCCGGTGGCGTTCACCACGCCGCCGACGCCCGAGATCACCGGCGTGTTGGTCTGTTGCAGCGTGGTGCCGGCCGTCGCGAGCGCACCGCCCACGGCCGCCAGCAGGCTGGTGGTCGGTGCGCCCAGGCCCGTGGCCGCGCCGAGCGTCTGTGCGGCGCCGGTCAGCTGCGAGGTGATCGGCACGATCAGCTTGCTGGTGGTGGTGGTCACCTGCTCGACCGCGCCGGTCGACAGCACCGTGGTCAGCGTTTCGCCAGTGCCGCTCACCGTTTTGCCCAACTCGTTCACCACCGTGCCCAGCGGCGAGGTCAGCGGCGCCAGTGGCGCGAGCTGGCCGGTGCCAAGGCCACTGACGGCGGTACCGGTGCTGGATAAGGTCTTGCCAAGTTCGGTGACCACGTTGCCGGTGCTGGCTACCGTGGTGCCTACCGGATTATCCGAGTTCGGCATGCTGCCCAGGCCCGATTGCAGGCCCGTGGCCAGTGCCCCGATGGCATCGCCGGCGGAGGCTACGGCGTCGCCCAGGCCGGTTTGTGTCTGGGTCGGTACCAGCGGCAGGTTGCTGCTGCCGAGCTTGTCGCCAAGATCGCTGACCGTCTTGCCGGTACTGTCGAGCACCTTGCCAGTATTGTTGATGACCTCGGCGGTCGGGGTCCGTGCGGTGGGCGTTTCGCCGCCGCCGGTATTGCCGCCATTGTTATCGCCAGTGCCACCCGTGCCGCCGCCCGTGCCACCGGTACCACCGCTGGCCACGTCGGTGCTGCCGCCGGAGCCGCCCATGCCGCCAGTGCCATCGGTACCCGTAGTCTTGGCGCCGCCATTGGTGCCCGCCGTGTCGCTGGTGCCCATGGAGGTCGATCCGCTGCCGCTGGCGCAGCCACCCAGGGCCAGCAAGGTTGCGAGGAGTGCCGTTACGGCGAGTTGTTGTTTGCGCATGTTCTGTTCCCTCATTCCCGTCGTTTAAATCGCTCGGCCGCGCATCGCGTTCGTTTTCTGCGTGCGGCGGTGACGGATATGGCGCAATCGGTATGCCAGCGCTGCGACGCGTCCTGGAGCGGACCCTGCGGAAGTCGGGGGTGGTGCCCGCAAAGCCTTGCCGGGCGCGGATTCCAGGGAAGCGGTGGGACCTGCTTGCGGCGCTGCCGGGGATGGGGTGTCAGGGCGGCTGCGCGTTACGCGTTACGTAACGTGTGTCGTCTGCAGGGAACAAGACAGCCGGAACGGCGGGCTTGCGACGATGGCGATCCAGCCAGGCAAGCGCGCCGTGCCGCGCACTGCCACGGCCTCCCGCCACGGTCATTCGCGCCTCCGTGTTCCCATGTTCCCGGAACACGTTACGTAGCACGTAACACCTCAGGTCCGCGCCGCAACGGCATTTGTGTCCGGCCCGCAGCTACCCCGCATCACCCGGCAATCCGCGCCAGGCAAGGCTTGCAGCGCCGCGGCCGGTTCCGTGCCGGCACCGCTGGCGCCGCTGGCACGCGCCTTGCCATTGGTTGTCCAGACGCGCCGACGATCTCGCGTTCCACGGTCTTGCCGTTCCGCTTCGGAGCGGTCCGCCAGAGGAACAAAGCGGGACACCGGGGAGGCTCGTCGGCAATCCCATGCGGCGCACATAAGACAAGACGGCCGGCAGCACCGTGGCCAACAAGACAGGAGAAGGGCAATGAAAATCAAGCATCCGTCGCAGCATGGCATGACCTCACTGGCCGCGGCCGGCGTGGCCGCCCTTGCGTTGCTGATGGCAGGCTGTTCGTCCAGCGGTGGCGGCAGCGGCGCCAATCCGCGGCCGAACAGCGGCAACACCGACACGCCGGTCAACCCGGCACCGTCCGCATCGAGCGAGACCACGCCCACGGCCAAGGTGACCGAAGGCGCGGGCAATACCGTGGTGGCCACTGGCAATGCCATCAGTGACATCGGCAAGACTATCCAGGAGGCGCCGCTGCCGTTGCTGCCCACCACGGCGCGCGAAAGCGCCGGCGACGTGGTGATCAAGGCCGGCAAGGCGGTTGGCTCGCTCGGTGCCGGCGTGCGCGATGGGCTGGGGCAGATGGGCTCGGTCGACAACCCGGTTGGCGTGACGGTGGCCAGCACCGGCAACGTGGTCCACGACGTGGGCGAGGCGTTGATCAGCGGCGGCGACCTGGTGTCTGGCCTGGGCACCGAGAAGCTGGCACCGCTGGCACCGGTGACCACCCCGGTGGGTGGCCTGGTCAGGCACGTGGGCATCGCGGTGCACGATGGCAGCTACAAGCTGAAAAGCGTGCTGTCCGAAGGCCCGGTCGCGCAGGTCACGAATTCGGTCAGCAAAGTCATCGTGCCGCTGACCAGCAAGGGCACCGACGGCACGCAGACACTGGGAGCGGCCACGCACCTGGGCGAGCCGGCCAACGGCCTGCTCTACAAGGTCGGCAATACGGTGGCTGCAGGCGGCAGCATGATCAGCAACACCCACGCACCGGTGGTCTCGCCGCTGGGCGGCGTGGTGACTGAGGCCGGCAAGACGGTCGCGGCCGCTGGCGCGATCCTCAGCGGCAATGGTCAGGGCGGCGGCAATCCGCTTGGTGGCCTGCTGAGCAACCTGCCGCTGGCAGGCGCGGGCGGCGGGTACGGTGGCGATGGCGGCCATGGCGGCAACCTGCTCGGCGGCGTGTTGAACAACCTGCCGCTGGCCAAGGTCGGTGGCGGCGGTGAGGGCGGTTCCGCGGGCGGCGCGCTCGGTCCCGTGACCGCGCTGCTGGCGCCGGTGACCGGACTGGTCGGCGGGCTGAAGCAAGGCGCACACGACAGCCAGGGTGGCAGCGGTGACCACAAGGCGTTGCAGCTGCCGCTGGTGGGTGGCCTGCTGCGCTGAAATGTCTCATCCCGGCTAGGTGTTTTCACGGTGCGCTGTCGCTCATCACCCCGTCGCAGCGCATCTTTTTATTTTGGCTGGCATTGCGGCCGTATGACCGCAATGCCAGGTTGCAGGCCGGTTCCCGGCCGGTCTGCCTGCTCTTTGACAACCTGTGGACCCGGGCGTGCCGGGTCGTTTCAAACGCGCGTCTTAACCCCTTTGGGTCATTGCTATCACCCGTAGGAGGGGTATGGTTGAGACATTCCATGTCTTAAAAAGAAAGCGCAGCAAGCGTGAAAAGTCGATAAAAGAGCGGGCCACAGAGCACCGTGATAATCGAACGGGGGAAGCGTGATCGCGGCAACAGATCACTTCGGGAGTGGAAATCATGAAACGACTCATTGCACGCTTTATTAAGGATGAGCGCGGAGCGACGGCTATCGAATATGGCCTGATCGTCGGGCTTGTTGCTCTGGCGATTGCCGTCGGCGCTGGCAAACTCGGCACCGAGCTTAACGCCAGCTTCGATCGGCTTTCGGTCACGGTTTCGGGATGGTTCAAGTAAAGTCGAAACCATAAGACCGGCGTGATTGCCGCGCTCCTCTGCGCGGCGACCCTCTACACAGACTTCCTCCACCGGCGCGTTCCCAACGCCTTGCTGGCGGCTGCCGTGCTGGCCCTCGGGCTGTCACTGCTCGCCGGACAGGGCATGGAACTGCCGCTAACCACGCGCCTGATCGGCGCCGGGCTGGGCCTTGCGGTCACACTGCCGGTATATGCCCTCGGGCAGATGGCGGCGGGTGACGTCAAGTTCCTGGTCGTGGCGGGGTTGTTCACCGGGCCGCAAGGACTGGTAGCGGCATGGGTCGTCGGCAACCTGCTCGGGCTGGTGCACGCGCTGCTGGCGATTGCACTGGGCGGTCGCGCGCCGGCTACAAGTCAAGCCATCGATCACCAGGACAGCGGACCTATTCCTACGGCGCAGTTTTCGCGGGCGCGCGGCATTCCATATGCCGCGTACCTGGCCGTGGGCGTGCTGGCCTGGATGGCTGCGGGCCATTAGCCGGACAGGCTAGTGGCAAGCAGGCTGCGCCGCCGGTCGGCGCGAAAGAACACCAAGGGACCGGGGTTTCAGATGTTGTTGCACGCAAGGGTCAACAGGGGGATCAACCGGCGCCGCCACGGCGCCGGCAGCGCTGCGATCGAGTTTGCAATCGTGGCGCCGGTGCTGCTCGCCATCGTGATCGGCATCGTCTACTACGGTGTGATGCTGGCGCTGCAACAGGTGCTGACGCTGGCCGCCGAAGAAGGCGCGCGCGCTGCGCTGCGCTATCCAGCGGGCGTTTCCGGCTCAGGCCTCGCGGCCACGCAAGGCGCGCGCGTCGATGCAGCGGCTGCGATGGCGCGCGGCACGCTTCCCACATCCATCAGGAATTTGCTGTCCACCGGCAACGTTGCGCAGGCAGTGCCCTGTGCATCCGGCTCCACCGATGTCTGCGTGCAGGTTACGCTGAACCTTCCCACCACCAACATCCTCCCCGCCGTGCCGATGGTCCCGGTCCCTGCAACGCTGTCAGGCTCGGCAATGGTCCAGCTTTCTCCTGATATCTGAGCCGCCATGCCCATCCAAAGGAAATCCGCATGACCAGCAAGCAGATCCGACTCCTGGCGGTGGTATTGCTTGGCCTGGCGCTGCTGCTTGCGCTGCTGGCGTGGCAGGTGGGCCGCCAGCCGGCACAGGCGCCCGCGGCATCGACGTCCGCCAAACCGCTGCACGCAGTGGTGGTGACCACGCAAGCGGTGGAAGCGGGCAAGCCGCTTGCCGCCGAGGCGCTCAAGGTCGAGATGCTCCCGATCGATCCCACCGGCGCCTACGGCGAGGTGGCACGCGTGACCGGGCAGGTGCCGTTGGTGGCGCTTGGCGCTAACGTGCCGGTGCTCGAAAGCCAGTTGCTGGCTGGCCTGGCCACGCAGGTGCGGGAGGGCGAACGCGCGGTGGCCGTGTCAGTCGATGAAGTCATCGGCGTCGGCAACCAGGTGCAGCCGGGCGACTATGTCGATGTCTTCCTGGTGCTGCGCCGCGACCAGCAGGAGATCCCGGAAAGCCAGGCGCGCATGCTGCTGTCGCGCCTGCGCGTGCTGGCCTACGGCGTCGCCTCGGTCAACCGGCCGCAGAACGCCAAGCCGGAACAGATGATGGCGCGGCAGGAAGGCGCCAAGACCGCGGTGCTGTCGGTGCCGCTGGAGCAGGTCAGCCGGCTGGCGATGGCGCAGCAGTCCGGGCGCCTGCTGCTGGCGCTGCGCAATCCGCAGGACGAAGCCATGCCCAGCGACGGCATGTTTGCCGAACCCCCGCCCGCGCTGGCCGCGCGCGCCGGCGTTCCCGCCGAAGCGCCGCGCGCGGCCCCCGACAAGGCCATGGCCGGCGTGATGCTGTCCGGCCTGGCCGCCCCCGCCGGCGCCTCTGCCCCGCGCGCGCCGGTGGCAGCGCCGGCGCCGCGGCCGCTGCAGGTTGCCGCGCCGCCCGCGCCAGCCCAGGCGAGACAAAGCGCAGGCGTGGAAGTCATTCGCGCGGGCAAGCGCGAGATCGAATAAGAACGTGGGCGCCGACTTTATGCATATCCAGAAGAAACCAGCCCATTCGACGGCCCTGCGCCGCAGGCTGATGCAACTCGCGCTGGCCGCGATGCTGGCCACTACCGCGTGGTGCGCACTGGCGCCGCGCGCACAGGCGCAGGAAGCCGTGAACGCGCGCCAGTTGCGCCTGCTGGCCGGCGCGCAGAAAGAGATCCGCAGCGCGCAACCGGTGGAACGCGTCGCGGTGGGCAACCCGGCGGTGGCCGACGCGCTGGTGCTGCGCACGCGCGGTGCCCCCAGCGTGCTGCTGGTGGCCAAGCAACCTGGCGTGACCGACGTGATGGTGTGGACGCGCGGCGGCGCCGAGCCGCTGACCTACAACGTGCAGGTCGATGCCATCGCGCCCGATGCCGATGGCGCCAAGCTTGGCTATTCCGCCGCCGGTGCCACCATCACCGGGCAGTCGCCCGATGCCTATGCCGCGGCGCGCGCGCAGGCGGCGGCGCGCGCGGCCACCACCGGCAAGACCGATGGCAAGCCCGGCCTGGTGGTGGATCGCTCTACCGTGCCGCTCTCCGGCACCGTGCAGGTCGACGTCAAGGTGGTGGAGATCAGCAAGACCGTGCTCAAGGAAGTCGGTATCAACTTCTTCCGCAACAACTCCGGCTTTGCCTTCGGCACGTTCTCGCCATCGACGCTGAACAAGTTCACCTTTACGCCCGGCAGCGGCGGCGCACCGGGCAGTTTCAGTGCCGACATCGCGTCGCCGATGAGCAATGCCTTCAACCTGGTGGCCGCGTCGCTGACACACGGTATCTTCGCCAATATCAGCCTGCTGGAGGCCAATGGCCTGGCGCGCGTGCTGGCCGAGCCCAGCCTGGTGGCGCTGTCCGGCCAGAGTGCCAGCTTCCTGGCCGGCGGCGAGATCCCGATCCCGGTGCCGCAGGCGCTGGGCACGACCACGATCCAGTTCAAGCCATTCGGCATCGGGCTGACGGTGTCGCCCACGGTGCTGTCGGCCGACCGCATCGCGCTGAAGGTGGCGCCGGAGGCGAGCGACCTCGACCCCTCGCGCGGCATCTCGATCAATGGCGCGGTGGTGCCCGCCATCGTCACGCGGCGCGCCGACACCACGGTGGAACTCGGTGACGGCGAGAGCTTCGTGATCGGCGGGCTGGTCAGTCGCAACACCGTCAGCAACGTCAACAAGGTCCCGGTGCTGGGCGACCTGCCGGTGATCGGTGCCTTCTTCAAGAACCTGAATTTCCACCAGGAAGACCGTGAGCTGATGATCGTGGTCACGCCGCGCCTGGTGAAGCCGCTGGCCAAGGGCGCGCCGGCGGCGCAAGCCGTTGGTGCCGATGGCCGCACCAACGGCAACCCCAATGTATGGGGCTGGTATGTGCTGGGCGAATACGCGGACCCGACTTTGCCGGGTTTCTCAAAATAGCCGCCGGCCGTGCCGGCAGGCATGGCCAACAGCTTGAGGCGGAGAGATGGATTATTTTCTGTTGCACGCAACGCAGGACGAAGTGAAGGACTGGCTGGGCAAGGTCCTGGGCGGGCTGGGCACGCTGGTGGCCGAAGGCGGCGCGCAGGAAGCCTTTCTCGAGCGCGTGGCCCAGCTGCGCCCGGGGCTGGTGTTCCTGCACTTCTCGACGGAACTGGCCGGCGCGTCGGCGCGGCTGGGCGAGCAGCTGCTGCGGCTCTTCCCGGGCCTGCCGCTGGTCGCGGTGGGCCATGCCGACGAGCCCGGCATCATGCTGGCGGCGCTGCGCGTGGGCGTGAAGGACTTTATCGACCTGCGCGACGCGCCGGCCGATGCCGAGGCCGTGGTCAAGCGCCTGGCCGTGCCGGGCGAGCAGGTGCGCCAGGCCGAGTCGGCGCGCCAGGGCAAGATCGTGGCGCTGCTGGGCGCGCGCCCCGGCGTGGGCGTGACCAGCCTGGCCGTGAACCTGGCCGCGGCGGCACGCCGCCACCTGCCACTGAATGAAAAGACCGACGCGCGCGCCGAAGTGCTGCTGCTGGACCTGGGCCTGCCGGCGCGCGACGGCGCGCTGTACCTGAACCTGAGTCCGGGCTTCCACTTTGTCGAGGCGGTGCGCAACCTGCGCCGCTTCGACCAGGTCTTCGTGCAGACCGCGCTGACACGCCACGGCAACGGCGTATGCGTGCTGCCGCTGCCCGCGGCGCTGGGCGAGCTGCGCGACATCTCCTACTCCGAAGCCATCAGCCTGCTGGAGCGGCTGCGCGCGTTCTTCGACATGCAGATCATCGACCTGGGCGGCTTCGGCAATGCCGAGTTCACCGCGCAGATCGTCAAGGCCGCCGACAGCGTGGTGCTGGTGGCCGACCAGAGCGTGGGCGCGATCGTTTCGGCCGCGGAGCTGGTGCATGAGCTGCGCGCGCGCGAGGTGGAGCGCGACGACCTGCACCTGCTGGTGTCGCGCTTCGATGCGCGCCTGGGCGTGGATGCCGCGCAGATCGCGCACCGCGTGGGTGTGCAGTCGGTGGGCACGCTGCCCGACAGCCGCGCACCGCTTGTGCTGGCCATGAACCGCGGCGCGGTGCTGGCCGACGACGATCCGCACGACCCCTATGTGCGCGCCCTGGCCGACCTGCTGGCACGACTGGGCTACCGCGCGGCGCAGGCCAGGGAAACCAGCCTGCTGGCGCGGATGAAGGACAAACTGCCTGAGGCGCTGCGCGCGGTGCGCGTGGCACGCACTGGAACCTGACATGACGCAAGCGATTGAATTCTCCGACAACGCCCCCGCACCGTTTCCGGTCTCGCAGGAATTCCAGAACATCAAGGAAGCGGCGCACGAGCACCTGCTGACCCGCATCGAAGAGCTCGGCGCAGAGTTCGGCCGCTGGTCGCGTACCGCGATCCAGCGCTTTGTCGACCTGGAACTGGAGAGCTTTACCCGGTTGCGCCGCATCCCCATCAACGAGGCCGAGCTGCGCCAGATTGCCGAGGCGCTGACCAAGGAGCTGGCCGGCTTCGGCCCGATCGAAGACCTGCTCAACGACCCCGCGGTGGAAGACATCCTGGTCAACGGCCACCTTGACGTCTACGTGTCGCGCCACGGCGTGCTGGAGCGCATCCCGGTGCGCTTTACCGACAGCGGCCACCTGCTGCGCATCGTGCGCCGCATCCTGGCGCCGATCGGCAGGCGGCTGGACGAGTCCAACCCGATGGTCGATGCGCGCCTGCCCGACGGCGGCCGCATCAACGTGGTGATCCCGCCGCTGGCGCTGGAGGGTCCAGTGGTGTCGATCCGCAAGTTCCGCAAGGACCCGATGACGCCTGCTGACCTGCAGGGGCTGGGCACCATGAGCCCCGAGATCTGCGACCTGCTGCAGGCCGCGGTGCAGGCGCGCTGCAATATCCTGGTGAGCGGCGGCACCAGCTCGGGCAAGACTTCGCTGCTCAATGCGCTGGCCACCTTCGTGCCGACCACCGAGCGCGTCATCACCATCGAGGACACCGCCGAGCTGGCGCTGAACCACCCGCACGTGGTGCGGCTGGAAAGCCGTCCCGGCGGTTTCGAGGGTACCGGCGTGGTGTCGATCCGCGACCTGCTGCGCAACAGCCTGCGCATGCGCCCGGACCGCATCATCGTGGGTGAAGTGCGCGGCGGCGAGGTGCTGGAGATGCTCCAGGCGATGAGCACCGGCCACGATGGTTCGATGGGCACCATCCACGCCAGCAGCCCGCGCGAATGCCTGTACCGGCTGGAGATGCTGGCCGGCTTTGCCGGCTTCCAGGGCAGCGAGGCGAGCCTGCGCCGGCAGATCGCCAACGCCATCGACTTTATCGTGCAGATCGCGCGGCTTTCCAACGGCAAGCGCCGCATCGTCTCGATCACCGAGATCACCGGGCTGGGCGACAACATCATTTCCACCCAGGAGCTGTACCGTCACGAGCCCTACGTGAACCCGGACGGTACCGAGACCGACCGCTGGCTCTCGCTCGGCCTGCTGCCGCACTCGCCCAAGCTGGCACGCATGCGCGGACCGGGCTTCATGCTGGACGACCGCTTCGATGTCTAGCGCCACGCTGCTGCTCGCCGCCACGGCCCTGGTCATCACCGGCCTGGGCCTGCTGCTGCTGGCCAGCGCGCAGGCGCGTGCGCGCCGCGAGCAGCAGCAGGCCTTCCTGCAGGCGCAGACCGAGCAGGTGCGCCTGCGCTATGCGCAGGCGCCGGATCCGGCGCTGCAACTGCCCGCACGCGACCTGCGCCGCCGCTGGGACGACTTCCTGCGGCGTGCCGACCTGGCGCCGACGCGCCGTACCGCCATCGTCTGGATCACGCCGGTGGTGCTGTGCACGTTGGCCGGCGCGGTGGCGGGGCAATGGCTGGGCGCGGTGTCGGCCCTGATCGTGGCGCTGGCCGTGGCGGCGTTCGCGGCCTGGAACCGCGTGCGCCGCCTGCACAAGAAGCTGTTGTCGCAACTGCCCGGGTTCCTGGACGGCGTGGTGCGGCTGATGACGATCGGCAGCAGCGTGCCGGCGGCGTTCCAGAATTCGATCGCCAATACCGAGGCGCCGCTGCGCCAATGCCTGGTGCAGGCCGTGCACCTGCAGCGCGCCGGCAAGGAGCTGGACCAGGCGGTGCTGCAGGTCGGGCGCGTGTACAAGGTCGAGGAACTGGTGCTGGTGGCTTCCGTGCTGCGCCTGTCGGTGCGCTACGGCGGCCGCGCCGATGTGGTGATGGAGCGCACCGCCGCCTTTATGCGCGACCGCGAACAGGCCCAGCGCGAGCTGATGGCGCTGTCGGCCGAGACCCGGCTGTCGGCGTGGATCCTGGGGCTGCTGCCGCTGGTGGTGGCCGGCGGCCTGTTCATGCTGAACGCGGGCTACATCTTGATGATGTGGAAGGATCCCACCGGCAAGACGATGCTGCTGTCGGCCCTGGCGCTGGAAATTGCCGGGGCCTTCATGCTGTACCGGCTGGCCAAGTCGATCTGAGCGGCATGCCAGCACGCAGACAAGAGCCAACATGGACCGCCTGACACTGATTTCGCTCAGCCTGCTGGCCGCCGCCTGCGGCGTGGGCGTACTGACGCTGCCGCTGTTGCGCGACTGGCGCCAGCGCCGGCTGTCGGCGCGCACCATCGACGGCGCGCTGGCGCGGCAGCGCGCGGCAGAAGCCGCCCAGGCCGCCCACGCCGCCGTCCCCGCCGCGTCGGGCACCCAGGCTGCGGCAAAGGCCGGTGCCGCCGCGCCGCAGGGCAGGGGCGGGGCGGCTACGGCAATCGGGGCACAACTGGGCGCGCGCGTGGGCGAGCGCATCAATGCCCACTGGCTGGATTCGCGCCTCGGGCGCGCGGTGGTGACGCCGGAAGACCAGCAGTTGCTGGAGCAATGTGGATGGTACGGGCCGCAGTCGCGCATGCTGTTTGGCGTGCTGCGGCTGGGGTTGCCGTCGGCCCTGGCGCTCGCCGCCATGCTCTGGCACGTGGGCGCGGGCGCCTTTGCCATCGTCGCGTGGGGCTTCGGCACGTTTGCGCTGGCCTACCTGGCCCCCAAGTGGCACCTGCGCCGCCGTGCCGCGGCGCGCCTGCGCATGGTCGATGACGAGCTGCCGGTGCTGATCGACATGCTGCGCCTGCTGCAGGGCGTGGGCCTGTCGATCGACCAGAGCCTGCAGGTGATCGTGGCCGAGTTCGGCAGCATGCTGCGCGTGCTGGGGCCGGAGCTGGCACGCGCGAACCAGCAGTTTGCCTCGGGACGCTCGCGCGAACAGACGCTCTTGCGCATCGGCCGGCTGTTCGACAGTGAAGACCTGAAGAGCCTGATCACGCTGCTGACGCAGGTGGACAAGCACGGCGGCGCGGTGCAGGAGCCGCTGCGCCAGTTCGGCCTGCGCATGCAGGAGGCGCGCAAATCGCGCTTGAAGGATGAGATCGGCCGGCTCACGGTCAAGATGACCGCGGTGATGGTGGTGAGCCTGCTGCCGGTGCTGCTGATCCTGACCGCGGGCCCCGGCTTCCTCGGGGTGATTCGCATGCTGGCACATATGGGAGGGACGCGATGACGCGCTCAGTCGGTCCGGCGCTGGGCCGGATCTCGAAAACGGCGGCGTGCCTGCTGCTGGCGGCGCTGTCTGGCTGCGCCGCCAATCAGAACGGGGCCGCGGCCATGCATGACCAGGCCGAGGCGCAGGTGGAACTGGCCAAGCTGCGCGACAAGACCGCGCGCGCCGAATACAGCGAGCAGGCGGTCTACCTGGGCCTGATCCGCAAGATGCAGCAGGACGGGCTTTACTTCGCCTCGCTGGCGCATATCGAGGTCTACGTGAAGCGCTTCGGCGCCGGCCCGGAGATCCAGGCGATGCGCGCCGATGCGCTGCGCGAGACCGGGCAGGACAAGGCCGCCACCGATGCTTACCAGCAACTTGCAGCGACGTCGCAAGGCGAGCAGGCCGCGCATGCGCACCACGGGCTCGGCCTGCTGGCGGGGCGCCAGGATGACTTTGCGCGCGCCGTTACAGAGCTGCGCCAGGCCGCCGCGCTCGACCCCGTCAATCCGCGCATCTCCGGCGACCTGGGCTACGCGCTGATGCGCGCCGGCGCGCTGCAGGACGCGCGCGTGCCGGTGATGCAGGCGCTGGAACTGGACGCGCGCAATCCGCGTGTGATCAGCAACGCCGTGGTGTGGCTGATCGCCGACGGCAAGCGCGCGCAGGCCAACGCCATGATGCAAAAGGCCGCGCTGCCCGAAGCCACGCGCAGCGCCATCCGCAAGGAAGCCGACCGCATCGCCCGCGCCACCGCGGCGCGCGACCGCGCAGCGGCCCGTCCTGCGCCGGCAGCGCGGGCGCCATCGAAACCCGCCACCACCGCACCGGCCACCTCGGTGGCGGCCGTGGCCGCAACCGCAGGGGCTACCCCATGACCGCCATGTTCCGCATTGCCATCCCCGCGCTCTGCCTGCTGATGCTGGCGCCCGCCGCGCAGGCGCAGACCGACCGTGCCACGACCGAGGCCGCCGCCACCGGCATGCCGGCAGGCAGCCCGGCGCAACGCGAGATCGGTGCCGACACGCGCTCCATCCTTGCCATCCAGCGCGAAGGCACGCAGGCTGGCCCCATGCGGCCGATGCACGGCGAGCAGGCCGCGCTGGGCTATGAGCGCTACCTGAACAGCTTCCGCTTCGCGCTGCCGGAGTTCTACACGGGGCAGGCCAACGCCAGCACCGCGCGCGCCGGCTCCGCCGGCCAGATGCTGGGCGGCAAATGAGCTTGCGCCAGCCGCGGCCGCGCCGGGCACCTCGATCCGCACGCGGCGCCATCAGTGTGATGGCGGCGCTGCTGATCGCCACCGTGGCGATCGCCGCGCTGGTGTCGATCGACGTGGGGCATGTGTTCATGCGCCAGCGGCAGTTGCAGAACGTGGTGGACCTGGCCGCGATGTCGGCGGCACAGCAACTCAAGCGAGCTGATAGCGCGGCGAATCTGAACGCCGCTGTGCTGGGTACGGTCAGGAATATCGGTGCGAAGAACGGGTATCCGTCGGGCATTGCAATGGGTTGCGGCGATGCCACCGGTGGCGGCGCGGATGCCATGACTGCCTGTCTTGGCGTGTGGGATCCGGCGAGCGGCGGGCCGAAGCATTTCAGCGCTACGTATGAAGCAACCAAGGTCTCGCCCAATGCCGTGCGCGTGCAGGCAACGCAGACCGTGCCAATCCTGTTCGTGATCGACGGCGGCAGCGGCCGGCAGCTGTTTGCTGAAGCGATTGCCAGCGGCAGTCCGCCGGTGGCGGCGTTTTCGCTGGGTACTGGGTTGCTGGACGTCTCCACCGCCAACAGCATGCTGAGTGTGTTGCTGGGCAATACGGTGAGCTTGTCGTTGGTGGACTGGCAGGGACTGGTCAATACCACCGTGACGCTGGACCAGTTGCGGCTCAAAGCGGGTGTCGGCACGGTGGACCAGCTGTTGAACACTTCATTGAATCTGCGTGATTTCTATGCGCTGGTGCTTGGCGCCGCTGGCCGCGACGCGCTGCTGACGACGATGCTGGGCAGCCCGCCAACCGCGCTCGGGGCCAGCGGGGCGGCGGCTACGGTGTCACTGGCCAGGCTGCTTGATCTTGGTTTGATGGCGCCTGCGGCATCGTCGGCGGTGGAGGTGGGCCTGAACGTGGCGCAGTTGCTGCTCGCCTCCGCGCAGGTGGCGCGAGGGGATACGGCAGTTGCCCTGCCACTGAACATACCCAATCTCCCGCTTGGCCTGGGGGGCATCAGCGCCAACCTGCGCGTGATCGAGCCGCCGGTGACGGCGGCAGGTCCGGCGCGACAGCTCTCCAGCAACCCGGACGCCTGGCAAACGACCGCAAGCTCATCCCAGGTAAAACTGACCCTGATGCTCCAGATCACCTCAAATATCCTGAAACCGGTACTGGACGCCAACTTGAACGTGCCGCTCTATCTCGATGTCGCCAACGCCACCGCCGACCTGACCAAGCTGCAATGCGCGGCAAATCCTGGGGACCGCCGTGCCACGATGCACGTCAGAAGTGGTCTCGTCACGGCGTGCCTCACCGATGGCTGCACGGGTAGCGATGTGGTGCTCGGCCAGGCTAAGCTGGGGCTGTTCGACATTGCGGACGTGATTGCCACGGACGTCCCACGCTATGGCAGCACGGCTGGCCAGGAGGTCACGCTGGCACCGGGCGGGCATGCGCAAGTTGGTACCGCCGATCCGTTTGGCGGGTTGTTCTCGCAAGTGCTGGCCCTGAAGGTGCGGACCAGGCTGCTGGGCATCCTTAGTGTGCCCATTGATCTCGGCCCGCTACTCGCGCCGGTCGGGGCAGCGCTCGACGCATTGATCCCGCCGCTGCTCGCCAGCCTCGGCATCCAGCTAGGCACCGCCGACCTCTGGGTCCACAGCATCGACTGCAACAATGCCGAACTGGTGTACTGAGCCATGATTGCGCCAAACCGCCTGATGGCAGAAATCGAATGAAGACAGACCGCTGGGCCTACGAAAACCTTGAAGTCTACGTGTGGGAAGGCAAGTACGAGATCGCCGACCGCGTCACGCGTTTCCTGGCGCCGCTGGGCGTGGACGTTATCCGCGCCGGCGCACTCGAAGCCTTGCCTGCCGAGCCGCGCCTGAAGCCCTGCATCGCGGTGATCAGCGTGTCGGTGATCGGCGCGGCGCGCTTTTCGCTGGACTGGGAGGCCGCGCACGGCATGCCGGTGATCTGGGTGGCAGGCCCCGGCCGCGAGGCCGATCCCGGGCGCTTTCCGCCGGAGTACGCGCATATTCTTGCCGATGACTTCACCGGCGCCGACCTGCGCAGCCAGATCGGCAAGCTGCTGCCGCAACTGCTGGCCACGGACGCGCCCGGCGAGCGCGAGGCCGATCTGGTGGCCGGCTCGCCGGCGATGCGCCAGTTGCTGCAGCATGTGGAAACCTTCGCCGACTTCGGCAGCAACGTGATGCTGTATGGCGAAACCGGCGCGGGCAAGGAACGCATCGCGCGCCTGTTCCATGAGCGCAATGGCACCTACGGAAAGGGGCCGTTCGTCGCGGTCAACTGCGGTGCGATCCCTGACGGCTTGTTCGAGTCGCAGTTCTTCGGCCATGCCAAGGGCGCGTTCACCGGCGCCTCGTTCGCGCACCGTGGCTATTTCGAGCAGGCCAACGGCGGCACGCTGTTTCTCGATGAAATCGGCGACCTGCCGCTGTTCCAGCAGGTCAAGCTGCTGCGCGTGCTGGAAGAGAACGTGATCACCCGGCTGGGATCGACCCTGGCGGTCAAACTGGATTTCCGGCTGGTGGCGGCGACCAACAAGGACCTGCGCGACGCGGTGCGACAGGGGCGTTTCCGCGCCGACCTGTTCTTCCGCCTGGCGGTGATCGAGATGCGCATCCCCAGCCTGGAAGAGCGTGGCCAGGCCGACAAGGTGGCACTGCTGCAGTCCTTCCTGCGCCATATGCTTGGGGATTCCGGCTTCGACGCGCTGCCGCCGATGCCTGACTGGCTCAAGGGCGCGGTTGGCACCGCCTATTTCACCGGCAATGTGCGCGAGCTGCGCAACCTGGCCGAGCGTGTGGGCATCACAGTGCAGCAGACCGGGCACTGGGACGAAGAGCGCATCCGGCCGCTGTTCCGCTCGCTGCATCCGGGTGCGTTCGATGGCGGCGAGCGCAACGACCTGCGTGCCGATACGGAAGAGCGCCGCCGCATCCTGGCCGCGCTCGATGCCAATGGCTGGCGGCGGCAGGACACGGCGGCAAGCCTGGGCATCAGCCGCAAGGTGCTGTGGGAAAAGATGCGCAAGTACCAGATCGCCGACAGCGAGGCCGAGCCGGTCTGACTGCACGGCTCAGAACACGCGCATCAGGACACGCCTCAGGGCAGGCGGATCTCCTTCACGTCGAAGTGCGATTCGCCGATCAGCTCCTTGTCGTATTCGCCGACCAGTTCCACCGTGGTCTGCGCATCCACCGGCTTCTGTGCCGGCCAGAGCTTGGCCTTGATCTTCACCTTCATCTGGCCGGTGCCGTCCGAGAACAGGTAGCGCTCGTCGCCGACGCTGCTGATGATCTTGCCGCGCAGCACGGCCTGCTGGTCGTCCTTGCCATCTGCCTGCAGCGCCTTAACGGTCATCACCGGGACGGCCGACGGGCCGGTGTACTGGGCGCTGGCGCCGGCGGCGGCCAGTCCCAGCACAAGGGTCAGGGCAGTGGCGGTCAGGATGCGTTTCATGTGCGTTCTCCGAAAATTTCAAATTTGGGGCGACTGCATGCATGATGCGCGCGCCCGCCTGAACCGTTGCTGAACGGGCAGTCAGGTCGCAACGCATTATGATGCGGGTTTCGCCTTTGCATCTATCGGATCCCGGATTGCGTTTCCTTCACACCGCCGACTGGCATCTCGGCCGGCTCTTCCATGCGCGCAGCCTGCTGGAAGACCAGGCCCATATCCTCGACCAGTTTGTCGAACTGGTCCGCACCGAACGCCCCGATGCCGTGCTGATCGCCGGCGACGTCTACGACCGCGCCGTGCCGCCGCCTGAAGCAGTGGCCTTGCTCGACGACGTGCTGGGCCGCATCGTCATCGACACCGGAGTGCCGGTGGTGATGATCGCCGGCAACCATGACAGCGCGCAGCGGCTGGAATTCGGCGCGCGGCTGATGCGGGCGCAGGGCCTGCACGTGGCCGGCCGCACGCTGGCCGCGGCGGCCTGCGTGACGCTGCACGACACCCACGGCGAGGTGCGCATCTACGCGCTGCCGTACGCGGAACCGGCGGTGGTGCGCGATGCCATGGGCACCGACCTGCCATCGCATGAAGCCGCGCTGCGCGCGCAGCTCGATGCCATCCGCGCGGTGCATCCGCCGGGCGTGCGTGCCGTGGTGGTGGGCCATGCCTTCGTGGTGGGCGGCGCGGCAAGCGAATCGGAACGGCCGCTGTCGGTGGGCGGCAGCGGCGCGGTGGCCGCGGACCTGTTCGCCGGCTTTGACCTGGTGGCGCTGGGCCACCTGCACCGGCCCCAGACGCTGGGCGGCGGGCGCGTTCACTATGCGGGCTCGCTGCTGAAGTATTCGCTGTCAGAGTGCGCGCACGACAAGTCGGTGTCGCGCATCGAACTGGGCGCGGACGGCGCGGTCGCCATCACGCCGGTGCCGCTGCAGGCGCTGCGCGATGTGCGCGTGGTCGAAGGCGAACTGGCCGCGGTGCTGGCGGCGGGTGTCGATGATCCGCAACGCGATGACTACATCCACGCGCGGCTCACCGATACGGGCGCGCTGCTGGACCCGATGGCCAGGCTGCGGCAGGTCTATCCCAATGCGCTCGCGATCGAACGCACGGTGCTGGCGCGCACCGGCACGGCTTCGGAGGCCGGGCGCAAGTTGCGGCAACTGGGTACCGGCGAACTCTTTGCCAACTTCTTCCGCGAAGTGGCGGATGCCGAGCTGGAACCGGACCAGCGTGCCGTGCTCGACCAGGTGCTGACCGGGATCGCCGCCGCGGACAGGGAGTCGGCATGAGACCGCTGCATTTGACGCTGCAGGCCTTCGGTCCCTTTGCCGCGACCGAGCAGGTCGATTTCACGCGGCTGGGCGAGCAGGCCTTCGTACTGATCCATGGCCCCACCGGCGCGGGCAAGACCACGCTGCTCGACGCGATCTGCTTTGCGCTGTACGGCGATACCTCCGGCGGCGAGCGCAGTGCGCAGGCCATGCGCAGCGCCAACGCCGCGCCCGCGCTGCGCACCGAGGTGACGCTGGAGTTCAGCCTGGGCGCGCAGCGCTGGCGCGTGGTGCGCTCGCCGGTACAGGAGCGGCCCAAGCAGCGCGGCGAGGGCTGGGTGACCGAGCCGGCCAAGGCCCAGCTGGACCTGCATGACGGCAACGACTGGATCAGCAAGGCCAGCCAGCCCGCCAGGGTCAGCGACGCCGTGCGCGACTTGCTGGGTTTCGACAGTGCCCAGTTCCGCCAGGTGATCGTGCTGCCGCAGGGGCGCTTCCGTGAATTGCTGACCGCCAGTTCGCAGGCGCGCCAGGCCATTCTGGAGCGCCTGTTCCGCACCGAGTTGTACCGGCGCGTGGAAGAGCTGCTGAAGGCCGAGGCCGCCGGCATCCGCCGCGATGCCGAGCGCATCACCATCCAGCGCGACGAAGCGCTGCGCCAGGTTGGGGTGGAATCGGCGCAGGCGCTGGCAGAGGGAATCGAGGCCTTGCAGGCCGAGTTGCAGGCGCTGCAGGGGCAGGAACAGGGCGCGCGGGCCACGCTGGCCGCAGCGCAGGCGGCGCTGGGTGCCGGCGAGCAGGTGGCGGCGCGGTTGCGGGAACGCCAGCAGGCGCAGGCCGCGCACGCGGCGCTGCTGGCGCGCCAGCCAGCCATGGAGCATGAGCGCGCGCGCCTGCACGCCGCCCAGCGCGCCGCGCGTGTCAGGCCGGCATTGCAGGCGTGGCAAGCCGCGCAGCGCGACCAGGCCGCCAGCGCCGTTGCCTTGACGCAGTCTGGCGAGCAGGCGGCGCGCGCCGCGCAACAGGCCACGCAGGCGGCTGCCGCCTTGCAGGCCGAAAAGGCACGCGCTGAAGCGCGCCAGTCCGCGCAGAGGCGGGTTTCGCAGCTGGCAGACATGCTGCCGCGCGCGCAGCAGCTGGGTGCGCAGCTGGCCGCGCTGCAGGCGGCCGAAGCCAGGCAGGTGGCAGCCGCCACCGCGCGCGAACGCGCCGCCGCACAGCTTGCCACGCGGCAAGCCGATGCCGTTGGCGCGGAGTCCGCGCTGGCGCAAGGCCAGCTTGCTGCCGCGCAGGCACAGGCCACGGCGTTGCAGCTGGCCGCGTTGCAGGAACGCGCGCGGCAGCTTGACCGTCATCAGCAAGCTGTCCGGGCACTGGATGCCGCGAACGCACAGGCGGCCAATGCCGCCGCTGCCGAACAGCAAGCCCTGCGCCAGCGCGAGCAGTGCCGCGCCGCGCTGGCCGAAGCGGAAGCCGCCTGGCGCGCCGGGCAGGCCGCGCGGCTGGCCGCAAGCCTGGCAGCGGGCGATGCCTGCCCAGTCTGCGGCAGCACCGCACACCCGGCACCGGCGCAGCACGTGGCGGCGCCGCTGTCGGACCAGGCGCTGGAGCAGGCCCGCCACGCCGCGCTCGAGGCTGAATCCCATGCGGTGCGCTGCACCGGCCAGCACCAGGCGGCACAAGCTGCCATTGCCCAGGCGCGCGAGCGGCTGGACGAACTGGCGCAGGCGCTGGGCGAGGTCGGCGACGAGTCCGCCCGCAAGCTGAAAGCCGAGATCACGGGACTGGAAGCGGCACTGGCCGAAGGCCGGCAAGCGGCGGCAAGCCTTGCGCAACGCGAAGCCGCCATCGTCAGCTGCCGCACCGCGCTCGCAGCGGCGGACGCCGCCAGCCGCGATGCCACGGCCGGCGCCGAGGCCGCTGCCCAGGCGCTGGCCCACTGCCGTGGCGAATGGCAGGCCAACAGTGCGCAGGTTCCCGAGGATTCACGCGACCCCGTGGCGCTGGGCGAGGCCCTGCGGCAGGCGCAGGCTATGCTCGCCGCGCTGGAACAGGCGCTGGCCGCTGCGCAGGCGGCCGAGCGCCAGGCTGCGGCGGACGCAGCCGGGGCACAGGCTGGACTGGTCTCGGCACAGCAGGCACAGGCCCAGGCGTCTAACCGCCTGGCCGAGGCCGAATCCGTGCTTGCACAGGCGCTCGCGCAGCAAGGCTTTGCCGATGTGCCGGCCCACGCGGCCGCCTGTCTTGGCGACGATGCCATGCAGGCGCTCGACGCGACGCTGCGCGCGTTCGATACCCAGCTGGCCACAGCCGCCGACTGGCGCGAACGCGCCGAGGCCGCCGCGCAAGCGCTGGACGCGCCGGATCTGGACGGCCTGCGCGCAGCGCGCGATGCGTCGGCCGCCGCGGTGGAAGCCCTGGTCCGGCAACAGGCCGAGCGCGGCCGTTCGCGCGACACGCTGCTGCAGTGCCAGCTGCGCCTGCAGCAGCTGGACGCGCAGGGGCGCGACATCGAGGCACGCTACGCGGTGCTGGGCCGGCTGGCCGAAGTCGCCAACGGCAACAACCCGCGCCGCATGACCTTCCAGCGCTTCGTGCTGGCCACACTGCTCGATGAGGTGCTGGAAGCCGCGTCGGCGCGTTTGCTGGCGATGAGCCGCGGCCGCTATGTGCTGCAGCGCGTGCGCGAGCAGGCAGACCAGCGCAGTGCGGGCGGACTGGATATCGAAGTGTTCGACCACGATACCGGCGCGGCGCGTCCGGCCAATACGCTGTCAGGTGGCGAGGGCTTCCTCGCGTCGTTGTCGCTGGCGCTGGGGCTGGCCGACGTGGTGCAGTCGCGCGCCGGCGGCATCCAGCTCGATACGCTGTTTGTCGACGAAGGCTTTGGCACGCTCGATCCCGAGAGCCTGGACTTTGCCATCCGTACGCTGCTGGACCTGCAGCAGGCAGGGCGGCTGGTGGGGATCATTTCGCACGTCACCGAATTGCGTGAGCGCATCGACGTGCGGTTGGAGGTGCGCCCTGGGGTTGGCGGCAGCCGGGTACTGTTGACGGGCGTGGCGACCCTCGCGTAATGCGGCGGGGTTTCCCCGTCAGCCGACGAATACCTGGCGGCAACGAATCGCCATCACTTGCGCTTCAAATGCGCGGGCGGCTGCCCGGGCCAGGCGCACGCGGCGCGACAGCGGGTGCGGGCGGGATGGCATGTTGGCGCCAGCCGGGGCAGGCGCGGGCGATTGCAGTTGATCCTTGCTGGGTTTCAGTCCCCACGCCTGCTGCGTGACATGCAGGATGCGCGCAAGCGTCACTGCATGGGGCGTGGATGAAAACGGGACATGGACGGTGGCCATGACGGGCTCCTCGTTCTTTGTTGCCAGGCTGCCCTGCTCAGCCGGGTGGTCCGGTGGCTGCTGTGCGGGTGTTGCCTTGCCTGATTCCACAATAGCCCGTGCGACCCCCGGGCCATATCGAGTGCGAGCCGATTGTGATGTCGGCCCCGTCCTACACACGGGGTGTGCCCGTCACCCGCGCGCGCTAATCGCACAATCTGGTTAGCCGACCGCCCGGTCGGCTTGACCGTCGCCGACGCGCAGGTGTAATCTGTTCATTCTGCGAATTCAAGTTCGTACATCGAACAAATCGGTTAACGAACAACCGGTCCACACCCAGAGACTCACGCAGACTGCTGGACTCGTTCAAATGGGTAGCGCCCCGCGCAGCCCGCCGCGACGAAACTCCTTCCGGCAGGATTACCGGAGACAGCCTTTCATGCGCCGCGTCTTGCGGCCCGCTCCGGTAGCCTGGCGGATCTTCCGACCTGGAACGCAAGTGATCAACAAGCTATACGACTCGGTGGAAGCGGCGGTGGCCGGCATCCACGACGGCGCCACCATCCTGATTGGCGGCTTCGGCCTCGCAGGCATGCCCGCGGAACTGATCGACGCGCTGATCGAGCAAGGCGCGCGCGACCTGACCATCGTCAACAACAACGCCGGCAACGGCGACACCGGGCTGGCCGCGCTGCTCAAGACCAAGCGCGTGCGCAAGATCATCTGCTCGTTCCCGCGCCAGGCGGATTCCTACGTCTTCGATTCGCTCTACCACGCGGGCGAGATCGAGCTGGAACTGGTGCCCCAGGGCAACCTGGCCGAGCGCATCCGCGCCGCCGGTGCCGGCATCGGCGGCTTCTTCACGCGCACCGCCTACGGCACGCCGCTGGCCGAGGGCAAGGAAACGCGCATCATCGACGGCCAGGGCTATGTGTTCGAGACCCCGATCCACGCCGACTTCGCGCTGATCAAGGCCGACACCGCCGACCGCTGGGGCAACCTTACCTATCGCAAGACTGCGCGCAATTTCGGCCCGATCATGGCGATGGCCGCCAAATGCGCCATCGTGCAAGTCAGCCACGTGGTGGAGCTGGGCGAGATGGACCCCGAACACATCGTGACGCCGGGCCTCTTCGTCAAGCGCGTCGTCAAGGTCGCCTGAGCGACAGGTAACAGGAGAATCCAGATGCAACGCCTGACCCGCGATCAGATGGCCGCCCGCGTGGCCAAAGACATTCCCGACGGTGCCGTGGTCAACCTCGGCATCGGCCTGCCGACACTGGTCGGCAACCACCTGCCCGCAGACAAGGAAATCCTGCTGCACAGCGAGAACGGCCTGCTTGGCATGGGCCCCGCGCCCGCGCCCGGCGAGGAAGACGGCGACCTGATCAATGCCGGCAAGCAGCCGGTGACGGTCAAGCCGGGCGGCTCGTTCTTCCATCACGCCGATTCGTTCGCGATGATGCGTGGCGGCCACCTGGACTTCTGCGTGCTGGGTGCGTTCCAGGTCTCAGAGAAGGGCGACCTGGCCAACTGGCACACCGGCGCGCCCGGCGCCATCCCCGCCGTGGGCGGCGCGATGGACCTGGCCATCGGCGCCAAGCAGGTGTTCGTGATGATGGAGCACCAGACCAAGCAGGGCGAGAGCAAGATTGTGCCGCAGTGCACCTATCCGCTGACCGGCATCGGCTGCGTGACCCGCATCTACACTGACCTTGCGACCATCGACGTGACCGCCGACGGGCTGGTCGCGCGCGACCTGGTCGAAGGGCTGAGCTTCGATGAACTGCAGCGCATTACCGGCGTTCCCCTGAAGCTGGCCGCCTGAGCGCCGGCATCACCACACACCAAAACGAGAGAGACACACCATGACCGAAGCCTTTATCTGCGACGCCATCCGCACCCCCATCGGCCGCTACGGCGGCAGCCTGTCCGCGGTGCGCCCGGACGACCTCGGCGCGGTGCCGCTGAAGGCGCTGATGGCCCGCAATCCGAACCTGGACTGGAAGGCCATCGATGACGTGATCTACGGCAACGCCAACCAGGCCGGCGAAGACAACCGCAACGTGGCACGCATGTCGGCGCTGCTGGCGGGCCTGCCGCAAGAGGTGCCGGGCGCCACCATCAACCGCCTGTGCGGCTCCGGCATGGACGCTACCGGCACCGCCGCGCGCGCCATCAAGGCCGGCGAAGCCACCCTGATGATCGCCGGCGGCGTGGAAAGCATGAGCCGCGCCCCGTTCGTGATGGGCAAGGCCACCAGCGCGTTCTCGCGCGATGCGCAGATCTTCGACACCACCATCGGCTGGCGCTTCATCAACCCGGCCATGCGCGCGGCCTACGGCGTGGACTCGATGCCCGAGACCGCCGAGAACGTCGCCACCGACTACAAGATCAGCCGCGAAGACCAGGACCTGATGGCGCTGCGCAGCCAGGAAAAGGCCTCGCGCGCGCAGGCCGACGGCACGCTGGCGCAGGAAATAACCCCGGTCACCATCGCCCAGAAGAAGGGCGACCCGATCGTGGTCGAGCGCGACGAGCACCCGCGCGCCACCAGCATGGAAGCGCTGGCCAAGCTGCGCGGCGTGGTCCGTCCTGACGGCACCGTGACCGCTGGCAATGCCTCGGGCGTGAACGACGGCGCCTGCGCGCTGCTGCTGGCCAGCGAAGCCGGCCTCAAGCAGCACGGCCTGACCCCGCGCGCCCGCATCGTCGGCATGGCCACCGCCGGCGTGGCGCCGCGCGTGATGGGCATCGGCCCGGCACCGGCGTCGCAGAAGCTGCTCAGGCAGCTGGGCATGACCATGGACCAGATCGACGTGATCGAGCTGAACGAAGCGTTCGCCGCGCAAGGCCTGGCCGTGCTGCGTGAACTGGGCGTGGCCGACGACGACAAGCGCGTCAACCCGAACGGCGGCGCGATCGCGCTGGGCCACCCGCTGGGCATGAGCGGCGCGCGCCTGGTGACCACCGCGATGTACCAGCTGCATCGCACCGGTGGGCGCTTTGCGCTGTGCACGATGTGCATTGGCGTGGGCCAGGGTATTGCGATGGTGATCGAGCGGGTCTAAGTCAAGCCAGTTGGAAAGCTGAGGGTGTACTCCCTCTCCCGCAAGCGGGAGAGGGGGCGAGTTAGCGGTAGTTCTTGGAGTGAGCAAGAGATGTCCCTTCCCGTAGCCACGCTCGTGACCGGCGGCAGTTCCGGTATCGGCCGCGCCATCTGTGAAATGCTGCTGGCCGATGGCGTGACCCAGGTGGTCAATATCGACTATGCCGAACCGGCCTGGTCGCACCCGAACCTGACTTTCTTCCAGGCCGACCTGACCGATGCCGAGGCGACCCGCGCCGTGGCCGCGCAGGTGACCTCGCGCTTCGCCGTCACGCGCCTGGTGAACAACGCCGGCGCCACGCGCCCCGGCACCGCCGACACCGCCACCGTCGCCGACCTGGACTACGTGACCGCCCTGCACCTGCAGGCCACGCTGCTGCTGACGCAGGCGTGCCTGCCCGCGATGCGTGCCGCCGGCTTTGGCCGCATCGTCAACATGGCCTCGCGCGCCGCGCTGGGCAAGGCCGAGCGCGTGGTGTACTCCGCCACCAAGGCCGGCCTGATCGGCATGACCCGCACGCTCGCGATGGAGCTGGGCGGCGACGGCGTCACCGTCAACGCCGTGGCCCCGGGCCCGATCGCCACCGAGCTGTTCCGCAAAAGCAACCCCGAAGGCGCCGAACAGACCCGGCGCATCCTGGCCAGCATCACGGTCAAGCGCATGGGTACGCCGGAAGACGTTGCGCGTGCCGCGCTGTTCTTCCTGTCGCCAGACAACGGCTTCGTCACCGGCCAGGTGCTGTACGTGTGCGGCGGCACCACGCTGGGCGTTGCGCCGGTGTAAGCAGCGCGCGTCCCAGGCATCCCGCATTCAAGCATTCAACAAGAAGAGACGTTAACCAAGCGTCACGCATGGCGGCCCGTGGCCGGGCCGCCCACCGGATGCGCGCATGTGCGCGCCATCCGTTCGGGAACGGCAATCACGCCATTCAGCACAACCTCCCGCGGTACCCAATCACCGCCGGAACGATATAGCACCGGAGCATTACCGATGAGACAAGATTCCCAGACCTCCACCACGCGCCGCCGCCTGCTTGCCGCTGGCGTGGCGCTGGCCACCACCATCGCCGGCTTTGCCGGTGCGGCCCATGCGCAGGGCGGCTACCCGACCAAGCCGATCACCATGATCGTGCCGTTCTCGGCCGGCGGCACCACCGACATCCTGGCCCGCATCGTCGGCCTGCAGCTGGGCAAGGCGCTCGGCCAGCCGGTGGTGATCGACAACCGTCCGGGCGCGGGCGGCAATATCGGCGCCTCGCTGGCGGCCAAGGCGCCTGGCGATGGCTACACGCTGTTCATGGGCACCATCGGCACGCACGCGATCAACCAGTCGCTGTACTCCAAGCTGCCGTATGACCCGGTCAAGGACTTCGCACCGATCACGCGCGTGGCCATGGTGCCGAACCTGGTGGTGGTGAATCCCAAGGTGCCGGTCAACAACGTCAAGGAACTGATCACCTACGTCAAGGCCAACCCGGACAAGCTGTCGTACGGCTCGTCGGGCAGCGGTTCGTCGATGCACCTGTCGGGCGAGCTGTTCAACTCCATGACCGGCCTGCATATCCAGCACATCCCGTACAAGGGCAGCGCCCCGGCCGTGAACGACCTGCTGGGCAACCAGATCGGCCTGATGTTCGACAACATGCCGTCGTCGTACCCGCACGTGAAGGCCGGCAAGTTGCGCGCCATCGCCGTGACTTCGGCCAAGCGCTCGCCGGCGCTGCCCAACGTGCCGACCGTGGCCGAATCGGGCGTGCCGGGCTATGAAGCCACCTCGTGGTTTGCGCTGTACGCCACCGGCGGCACGCCGCAGCCCATCGTCGACCGCCTCAACGCCGAAGTGGTGAAGATCCTGGCCATGCCGGAAGTGAAGAAGCAGATGGCCGACCAGGGTGCCGAACCCAACCCGGAAAAGCCGGCCCAGCTGGCCGCGTTCATGAAGTCGGAGACGGCCAAGTGGGCGAAGGTGGTGAAGGCTTCGGGCGCTACGGTGGATTGATTCACATACAGGCTGCGCCAAAGAAAAGCCGGTCCCTGTCGGGGACCGGCTTTTTGTTTATGCGTGGGCGGGGACGGCTGCCACTCAATCGCTGCCAAGCTGCAGCTTGTTTTTCTGCCGCTTTTCGATCGCAGATTTGAGCAGCGCCGCACTGCGATAGATGCCGTGTGCGAACTTGCCATACGGCAGCGTCGCAAACAACGCCATCACCACGCCAAGGTGGACCGCCAGCAGCAGCGGCATCGCCGCCGTGCCGCGCCCGGCCAGCAACCCCAGTCCGGTGGCGCTGGTCAGCAGCAGCAGCGCGATGAAGCCGCGGTCCATCGGGCGCTGCCGGGCATCCCCATGCATCGGGTGCCGGCGCAGGTTCAGCCATAGCAAGCCGGCCGGGCCCACCAGCAGGCCCACGCCGCCGGCGGTGCCCAGCAGCACCGGCAGGCTCGTGACCGGATAGGGCGCATGCCAGCCCAGCAGATAGTGGTAGCCGGTCGCCACCGCTGTCGACGCAAAGCACAGCATGAAACCGTAGAACGTGAAATGGTGGAAGCGCCGCCCCGCCAGTGTGAAGCGGTCGCTGGCCTCGTTGCAGCCATCGCCGTGGCCGCCATCGAGGTAGGTCAGTGCCAGCACGTTCCGAGCCGCCTCTGCCACGGCCGGTGCCGACGCTGTGCCGGCAGAGACATCACGCCAGAAGCGGCGCACGCCCAGGCCAAGCGCAAGCACGGCAAAGCCGAACACACTGCCGAACAATGCCGCCAGCGTGTTGTGCGGGAATACCGCGTAGAAATTGCCGCCCTCATGCGTCTGCCACAGCGCGCCGCCCAGCGTGGCGGCGAGTACCAGGAACAACGCCAGCCCGAAGGCCAGCGCCACCGACACCGTCAGCCCGTTGCGCTGGTACAGCTTGCCCAGCGGCGCGGGCCATGCATATTCGCTATAGGTTTCCAGCCGCACCTTTGCCATGGCCTGCGGCACATTGACGCCGAAATCATGCGGCGGCGCGTACTGGCAGGCGTGGTAGCAGGCGCCGCAGTTGTGGCACAGGTTGGCCAGGTAGTTGACGTCGGCCTTGCCGAACTCCAGCCGGCGGGTCATGGCCGGGAACACCGCGCAGAAGCCTTCGCAGTAGCGGCAGGCATTGCAGATCTGCATCTGCCGGGCAACTTCGGCCTCATTGTCGGTCAGCGGCAGCACGCGGATGACGCGGGACTGCGGCGCCGGGGCGGCAGCGTCCTGCCCGGCCAGTTGCGCGGCCTCGCGCGTCAGGGCTTCAAGCTTCTGCATGGATGGCTCCCGTGTTGATGCCCGCCGCCAATGCAGCCTGCGTGCCCGCGATGCGCCCGAAGGCCGTGCCGATCGACATGCCGACACCGGCCGTGTATCCCTTGCCGAGCACGTTGCCGGCCATCATTTCTCCTGCCACGAACAGATTCCCGCTTGGCTTGCCGCCAAAGTGCACCTGGGCGCGGTCGTTGACCTTGAGCCCCAGGTAAGTGAAGGTGATGCCCGGCCGCAGCGCGTAGCCATAGAACGGCGCCTGGTCGAGCGGCCTGGCCCAATGCGTCTTGGCTGGTGCCAGGCCTTCGGTGTGGCAGTCGTCCAGCGCGGTATGGTCGAAGCTGCCGACGCGGCACGCCGCGTTGTAGTCCTGCACCGTGCGCACGAACTGCGCTTCCGGCAGCCCGAGCTTGCGCGCGAGCTCAGGCAGCGTGTCGGCCTTCTCGCCGGGAAACACCGGCGGCATGAAGCGGCCGATGGCCTTGCTGTCGATGATCGAATAGCCGATCTGCCCGGGCTGCTGCGCCACCAGCCGGCCCCAGATGGCGTAGCGCTTGGGCCAGAAGTCCTCGCCCTCGTCGTAGAAGCGCACGGCGTCGCGATTGACCACGACGCCCAGCGACACGCAATCGATGCGCGTGCAGATGCCGCCGTCGTACAGCGGCGCGCGCGCGTCGATGGCGACACAGTGCGATTGCGACGGGTCGCCGATGGCATCGGCGCCCGCGTCGATCATGTAACGCAGCAGCACGCCCTGGTTGAAGCGCGTGCCGCGGATCAGGAAGTTGTCGGCGGGCCATTCTCCACGTTCATTCCGGCCCCAGGCTTCGCGCAGCCATTCGCGGTTGGATTCGAAGCCGCCCGCGGCCAGCACGCAGGCGCGCGCGGTGAAGCGCTGGCTGCCGCTGCGCGCGGCGACGAAGCGGTCGCCATCCAGCTCGATCGCATCCACCGGGGTTTCATAGCGGACCTGCACCCCCATCGCTTCGGCGCTGCGGTAGTACGCGTTGACCAGCGCCTTGCCGCCACCCATGAAGAAGGCGTTGGTGCGCGCCACGTGCAGCGCACCCGACAGCGGCGGCTGGAAGCGCACGCCATGCCTGCGCATCCACGGCCGGCAGGTCGATGACGCGCGGATCACCAGCCGCGCCAGGTGTTCGTCGGTGATGCCGCCGGTGACCTTGAGCAGGTCCTGCCAGTACTCTTCCTCGGGATAGGCATCGACCAGCACGTCCTGCGGCGCGTCGTGCATGCAGCGCAGGTTGCGCGTGTGCTGGGAGTTGCCGCCGCGCCAGGCGCGCGGCGCGGATTCGAGCAGCAGCACCGAGGCCCCGGCTTCGCGCGCCATCAGCGCCGCGCACAGGGCCGCGTTGCCGCCGCCAATTACCAATACGTCGACCATGGGGATTGTCTCCTTGCTGGCGCCATCTTGGCGCGCAAGGCGGGCGGGCGCCAGCAGGGGCGCGGCAAGGGGGCTTCAGCTTTCGTGAAGCCCGGCCGGGGCACAGCCGGCTCAGCGCGGGCGCAACGTGGCGCCGGGCCAGCGCCCCTCGCGCACCAGCGTGGTGGCGACGTCGGCCAGCACCACGCGCGCGGCCAGGCCCGCCGGCGACAGTTCATCGTCGGACAGGCTGACCAGCAGGTTGGGCCGCGTGGCGCCGGCGTCGGTGACCAGTATGCTGCGGTAGGGCGTGCCGTGGCTGCGCGCCAGTGCCGCGCCCGGCTGGATGGTGGCGCCCAGGCCACCGCGCACGGCGTCCATCAGGATCGCCAGCCCGTCGATCTCCGCCACCACCTGGGGTTCGCGCTTCGCCTGGCGAAAGCACGCGGCGACCAGCGCGCGCAGCCCGTGCGAGCCGCTGGGCAGGATCAGCGGCAGCTTGCCAAGTGCCGCCACCGAGGTCTGCTCGTCGCGCGGCATGCCGGCCAGCCCCTCGGCGCCGATCACGAACAGCCGCTCATCGAGCAGCGGCAGCACGCTCCAGCGCTGCGCGGGCTCCTCGCTGAACAGCACCGCCAGGTCGATCTGGCGCGCGCTCAGCATCGTGCCGAGGTAGCCGGACAGGCTCTCCACCATGCGCAGTCGCACGTCGGGGTAGCGCTCGCGCATGGCCTGCATGAAGGGCAGCGCCAGCACCGCGGCGGTGCTGGGCGGCAGGCCCACGCTGACATGGCCCGACAGGCGCGCCTGCCGCGCGGCCAGCGCGGCATCGTCGATATGACGCAGCGCCAGCTGGGCCTGGCGCCAGAAGGCCAGCCCGGCGTCGGTGGCGACCACGCCGGTGGAAGTGCGCTGCAGCAGCCGCGTCGACAGCTCGCTCTCCAGCCGGCTGATCTGCTGGCTCAGCGCGGACGTGACCACGCCCAGCTCCAGCGCCGCCTTGCCCATGCTGCCGTGCTCGATCACGCTGACGAAGTAGCGCAGTTGCCTCAGTTCCATGTCGCGTCCCCGCTGCCGCAATTTGCCCGCATGGTAGCGGAAAACCTGCCGCGGTTCACGAATCCTGAAGACCCGTTAACGCCCGCCCGATGGCGCGCTTGCCAGCGGCTGCGTAGAGTCGCACCGGTCAGAAACCGGCGGAAGCGACACTACGCAGCCGCCATTCCATAACAACATGACTTCCCGCAAAGGAGACTGCATGACAACCGTTTCGCGCATGCGCCGCGCCGTGATGGCCGGCCTCGCCGGTACCGCTGTGCTGGGCGCGCCCGCCGCGTTCGCCGCGGACAACTGGCCGGCCAAGCCGATCACCCTGGTAGTGCCCTTCGCCAGCGGCGGCACCACCGACATCCTCGCCCGCACCATCGGCCAGAAGCTGGGCGAGGCGCTGCAGCAGCCGGTGGTGGTGGATAACCGCCCCGGCGCCGGCGGCACCCTCGGCGCGGCCAACGTGGCGCGCGCGCCGGCCGACGGCTACACCTTCCTGCTGGCCACCGTCGCCCACACCATGGCGCCGGCCATCTACAAGAGCCTGCCCTACGAGTTCACGCGCGACCTCGATCCGGTGGGCCTGGTGGCGCTGACGCCCAATGTGCTGGTGGTCAATCCTGCGATCCCGGTGAAGTCCGTCTCCGACCTGGTCGCCTATATCAAGGCGCATCCCGGCAAGGTCAACTACGGCTCGGCCGGCATCGGCAGCACCGAGCACCTGTCCGGCGAGCTGTTCCGCGCGCTGACCGGCACCGACGTTGCGCATGTGCCGTATAAGGGCGGCGCGCCGATGATGACCGACCTGATCGCGGGCCAGATCCAGATGGCGATCGAAACCAGCCCGTCGGCGTCGCAGCACGTGCGCAGCGGCAAGGTCCGGGCGCTGGCGGTCACCACCGCGAAGCGTTCCGCCGCCTATCCCGGCGTGCCGACGCTGGCGGAGAGCGGCGTCAGGGGCTACGAAGTCACCACATGGTTCGCGCTGATGGCGCCGCGCGGCACGCCCGCGGCGATCGAGCAGCGCGTCTCGGCGGAGCTGGGCAAGCTGCTGAAGGCGCCGGAGGTGCAGAAGCGGTTTGACGAGCAGGGCGTGACCGCTGGTGACATGACGCCAACGCAGCTTGCTGCCTTTATCCGCGCCGAGACCGACAAGTGGGGCAAGGTGGCGCGGGAATCGGGGGCGAAGGCGGAGTAACGGCCTCGCTCACAAGGGCGGCGCTGGCGTTACAGGAGGAGATCGCGCGGGAGCGGCCGCGGCAGCCGACCGGCTGCCAGAACGGGGGCTGAACACCCCTTGCCGGCAACAGTCCAATGGATGTCGCCAGCCTGAATACGGAGGAACCCAAAATGCATGACCTTTCCTTCGTTCACGCTGACGCGGCCCACGTCGAATGGCAGGTCGCGCTGGCAGACTGCCAGCGCCAGCTGGACACGCAGGATTTCCTGCGCCAGGCGAAGGCAGACAACGCGCCGCCGCTCACGCTCGGCTGGTGCTACCTGAGCGACTACTACGCGCTGGCCGCCGAGGCCATCCTTGCCGCGCTGCAGCAGAACTGGCCCGGTGTGTCCTGGGTCGGCACGGTCGGCCTGGGCGTATCCGCCAGCGGCAAAGAGTATTTCGACGAGCCGGCCATGGTGCTGATGGCGGCGCCGTTTCCGCGCGACGCGTTCCAGCTGTTTTCGGGGCGCCAGCCCTTGCCGCCCGCGTCTTCCGGCTTCGTTCCGCATACCGCGCTGGTGCATGCCGAGGGCAGTACGCCCGATGTGCAGGACCTGTTGCATGAGCTGAGCGCGCGCACGGCCACCGGTTACCTGTTCGGCGGCTTGTCGTCGGCCCGCAACCGTACCTTGCATATTGCCGATGGCGTGTTTTCCGGTGGACTGTCGGGCGTGCTGTTCGGCCCCGAAATCGAACTGGTCTCCCGCGTCACGCAGGGCTGCCAGCCGATCGGGCCGGTGCGCGCCGTCACGCGCAGCGATCACAACCTCCTGTTCGAGCTGGACGGCAAGCCGGCCCTGGATTGCATCCTGAATGACCTCGGCGTCGAGCGCGATGCCCAGGTGGAGACCATGGCGGAGGCGCTGGCCGGAACGCTGGCCGGCCTGAATTCAGCCGCCGACGATGCCCCGGTGCTGCCCGGCAGGTTCGGCTCGGACACGCTGGTGCGCCACCTGATCGGCCTGGACGTGCAGCATCGCATGCTGGCGCTGGCCGACATGGTCGAGCCCGGCATGCGGCTGGCTTTCTGCATGCGCAATGCTGACGCGGCGCGCGCGGACCTGGTGCGCGTCGCCACCGAGATCCGTACGGAGATCGAACGCGGCGGCAGCCGCGCACGTGGCGCGCTCTACATCAGTTGCTCAGGCCGGGGCGGGCCGCATTTCGGCGCGCCGCATGCCGAGCTGCAGACCGTACGCCGCGCGCTTGGCGACCTCCCGCTGGCTGGCTTCTTTGCCGGCGGCGAGATCGCAAGGGATCACCTCTATGGCTATACGGGGGTGCTGACGGTATTCACCGGCCATTGAATCCGCGAATGACAGCATCGATGTTGCGCATCTGGCGCGCAAACCAGATGCGCAACAGGCTGTTCGACAGGACCATCGGCAGCGAATACGCAATGATCCGATACACCTTGCCGCGCTGCAGTCTGGACGCCTTTGCCGGGTCCAGCCAGTCGTCGTTGCGCACCAGCAGCAACAGCGTTTCCATGCCGATAAGGACGGGCCACAGGCAAGCCAGCCGCAGCCGGATAAAACGCGGGTGAATGGCAAGCGTGTACGCCATGGCCTCGCAAAAGTGGTCCAGCGTCTTGCGCACGAGCTCGAGCATCAAGGCCCGCGCGCGCGGCGAGGCGTCCGCAAGCAGCAGATCCTGCGGGCTCAGGCCATGCTGGTGCAGCATCGTCGCCGGAAGATAGCAGCGGCCGATGCGCAGGTCCTTGCCGCAGTCCCGCAGCACATTGGTCATCTGCAAGGCTTTGCCGAAGCGGACCCCGCGGCGCAGCATGGCGTCGGGCTTGCCGATCGCGCCAGGCATGTGCGCGGCGGTCATGCTGGTCCAGAACTCGCCCACGCATCCGGCGACCAGGTACGTATAACGGTCAAGCTCTTCCGGCTCGCGCAGTGCGACGATGCGGCCGGCGTTTTCATCGGGGAAGGTGCGCAGGTCAAATTCCATGCCCTCGCTCAGCGTCGATACGATCTGCCGTACCGCTTGCCGGTCGTCCGGCTCCAGCTGCGCCAGCACCGCCAGCGCAGGGCCCAGTGACTCGAGCAGGATGCGCTCGTCCGACTGTTGTTCCTGCCGGCCTGCCACCTCGGTTGCGATGCTGTCGGCCAGCGCCGTGTCTGCGGTTGCACCGTTGACCTGGTCGCGCAACGACAACAGCAGCGCCAGGCGCCGTTGTGGCGGGATCAGCGAGGTATCGGCAATCGTGTCGGCGGCACGCGCCAGCAGATAGGCCAGGCCGACCGGATCGCGCATCCGCTCGGGCAGCACGCGCAGCGTGAGATAGAACGAACGCGAGACGCCTTTGAGCAGCGGACCGAGGAGAAACGCCCGGCTGGGTTCGCGCATGGGTGGTGTCCTGTTCCCTGGGAGGTTGGCGAAAGTGACAATGCCCGGGTGGCCGTCAGGCCGGGCCCGGGCATTGTACCTTCGACGCCAGGGGCAGATTGCTGGCACTGTTCAGGGCGAGTCCTTGCCGAGATAGCGCTCGAACCACTGCGCCGCCAGGCGAGCGACCGATTCCAGTGCGCCGGGTTCCTCGAACAAATGCGAGGCGCCGGGCACGATCACCAGCTTCTTGGTGCATGTCAGCTGGGCATAGGCCGATTCATTGCGTTCCAGGACGCTCAGGTCCAGCCCGCCGATGATCAGCATGGTGGGCGCAAGCAGTTTCGCAAGGGCGTCGGGGCCCGCCAGGTCGACCCGGCCCCCGCGCGAAACGACGGCGTGTATCGGGATAGACGACTGGCATGCGGCACGGATCGACGCGGCGCCACCAACGCTGGCGCCGAAGTAGCCGAACCGCTGTGGCACGGCTTGCTGCCGCGCCACCCAGCTGGTTGCCTGCGCCAGCCGTGTCGCCAGGAGCTCGACGTCGAAGCGGATGGCCTGCACCTGGTCTTCATCCGGCAGCAGCAGGTCCATCAGCAGCGTTGCCATGCCGCAGCGATTGAGCTCCGCGGCCACATATCGATTGCGCGGGCTAAGCCGGGAACTGCCCGTGCCGTGCGCAAACAATACCAATGCGACCGCGCCGGGCGGCAACGTGAGTATGCCTTGCAGGTCCACGCCGCCGGCCGGGATCACAACCTCGATGGCTTCTGAATTGCTCGGCATGGCGCAGTCCTCCGACGGGTGGTGCGTAGACGTGCATCGCGTTGCAATCGCGCCCATCCAAGTCCACTATAGGGCGGGCGTGGCGGCGGGGCCAGTCGCCGTGTGCAGGTCTCCTGGCGCACGCAATCGACAACCATCCCTTTGGATCAGGAGGAAACATGAAGACCCTGTTTCTCGTCCGGCATGCCAAGTCAAGTAAAGATGATCCCTCCTTGCCCGACCGTGAGCGCCCCCTGAATGACCGTGGCCTGCAAGACGCCCCGGAAATGGGCAAGCGCCTGGCCGAGCGTAAGCTGAAGCCCGACCTGCTCCTGTCGAGTCCGGCCCTGCGTGCGCTGACGACAGCGCAACTGATCGCCGACGAGCTCGGCTATGCACGCAAGGACATCGCGCTCGATGACCAGCTGTACGCCACCAGCGCGGAGCAGTTGCTGGCCGTCGTTCGTGCGCTCGACAAGAAGCTCGATTGCGTGATGCTGTTCGGTCACAACCCCGAGTTCACCGACTTCGCGCATCGCTTGTCGGACGAGATTACCGACATGCCGACCTGCGCCGTCGCCAGATTCAGCTTCGACACCAGGGCGTGGGAGGATGTCGGCGAAATCACCCCGTCGAAAGTCACGCTGGAATCGCCGAAGAAGTAATCCGATGCCGGCCGCCTTCAGCGTGGCAGTGATATATCCGGCTTGACCATACGGGGCGAAGCGATAAGAATTTGTGATCGCAGGCGAAAGCCTGCCCTCACGCTTCTCTACGCTTGGTCCCACCCATGATCCCAC
>NZ_JBYTAH010000064.1:0-44784 GCF_058787975.1 Cupriavidus sp. FW305-26 | reverse complement strand
GCTTTATGACCGCAATCTTTGGTCGATCGTCGGAGCTCAATCGTGTTACCCGACATAATCCGGTAGGGTATATAGTGGCGCTTATATCGCCGGGAAGATAAGCGGCACACTCATGCGACTCATGCACTGGCGCGCGGCGCGGAATTGACGACAGTGAGGGACAACCTGCGTCACGCCTCGATCTCGACCACCTCGATCTACCTGCACGGCGACGAGATGAAACGGGCACGGCAAATCGGCGCGGCGTTTTCCGCGCCCTAGTGGCTTAGTGCGATGGCCCGGAGAGCAGGCGGGGAGTGGAGGGCGCTCGAGCCGGTCGAACGCCATTAGCCGGAATCGCGATCTGCAACGGCTATATCGATTTCCTTATCGCCGCATACCTTTCAAGGGTCTGTTTCCGCGCAACTTCGTGCTGCACGATCGGGGGTGGATAGTTCTCTCCAAGCTTCACCCCCGCTGTAGCCAGTACATTCACAGGCGCCGTCCATGGCGCATGGATGTACTGGTCCGGCATCTGTGCCAGCACCGGCAAGTACTTGCGAATAAATCGCCCCTGTGGATCAAATTTCTCCGATTGCTTGACCGGATTGAAGATACGGAAGTACGGCTGTGCATCGCAGCCCGTTGACGCAGCCCACTGCCACCCGCCGTTGTTGGCCGAGAAATCGAAATCATTGAGCTGGTCGGCGAAATATTGCTCGCCGCGTCGCCAGTCGACGCCGAGATCCTTGACGAGAAAGCTCGCAGTCACCATCCGTAGACGATTATGCATGTAGCCGCTCTGGCGGATCTGCAGCATCGCGGCATCGACCAGCGGATAGCCGGTCTGCGCGTCGCACCATGCCTGAAAGTATTTGTCACCCGTGACAGAGTCGACCCACTGCAGCGCATCGTATTCGGGGCGGAAAGACTTGCCGTCGGCCACGCGGGGATGGTGGTGGAGGATCATGAAATAGAAGTCGCGCCAGATCAGTTCGGATAGCCAGACGGCCGCGCCGGCGCTTTCGCTGCCGCCGCGCAGTACGGCGTCAAGCGCGGCTCGCGCCAGCGTGCGGATGGAGATCGTGCCGAAGCGCAGGTGTACCGATAGGTAGCTCGGGCCGCGCAGCGAGGGGAAATCTCGCCGGTAGCCATAATCGCCGATGCGGTCGATGAATTCATCGAACAGTGCACGGGCGCCATCACTGCCCGTGGGCATTGCAATCTCGGCAAGATTGCTGGCAGCGAAGCCGAGATCGTGCAGCATCGGCGAAGCCTTTTGATACTGACGGGGCACCGGTGCCAGCGCGCCCAGATACTGGTCGACTGGATACGGTCGAAGGTCGAACGGCTGCACTGCGCGTAACCACGCATTCTTGTACGGCGCGAAGACGCTGAAGGGCTGGCCTTGGCCGGTCAAGAGCTCGTCAGCCTCGAAGATAACCTGGTCCTTGAATGTGAACAGCACTCGGGAGTCGGAAGCCAGTGCCTGACGCACGGCCGTGTCACGCCGCTTCGCGGCAGGTTCGTAGTCGTGGTTCGTGAAGACGGCATCGGCATCGAGTTCGGCCGCCAGCCTGGGAATGGCATCGCGCGCGATATCGTCAAGCACGATCAGGCCGCCGCCCGCATCGGTCAGCGTCCTGCGTAACGGCTCTAACGACCTCAGGATGAACTCTGCACGTCGATCGACCTTGCGTCCGCGTGCAATCAGCGGGTCAAGGATTTCGCGATCGAAGACAAACACGCACCACACTTGGCGGCAGTGCTTGAGGGCATAGTGCAGCGCTGCATGGTCGTCGGCGCGCAGGTCGCGCCGGAACCAGACCAGGCCACGCGCGAACTCCAGGTCGATTCGGTATGGCAGGCGTCCGGTGCCGGCTGTTTCAGAAGCAGGGGAAAGGGGTTTCGGCATTGCCGTAATTTAGTCCCATGCAGCGTTGTCGCACAGCCCCATTTGCGGGTATTGCCTGCACCGCGGCTTGGCAGGATCAGCGTGACCCCAGAAACCGGGCTGCCTTCTGATGGATCCTGGAAGCTGAGCCGTACGTCGAATTGACCGGCGATAGCCTGCATATTCCGCACGGATTCGTGCCCGTTCCCACCCGACATACCGGATGCCAGCAGATTGGTGGATTTCCGGCGGCTTTGGATGCGCTGCGAAGATCTCGCCGACGCGATGATCATGTGGGGGAAAGTGAGGCCGGCGCTACCGTAAGGTGGAGATAGGGTTTGGCAGAAGATTTGTATCTGGAGGTGCCAACCGCCTGTTTGACCGCGCGCCGCTTCAATTCTTGAACTTGTGCGGCGCATCGTATATTTTCGAGGGGCATTCCGGTGGTTGCCGCCGTGCCGGCCGGTGCCTGTCACGATGATCGGGTTCATGCAAGCCGCACTCGATAACGCATGCCCGGAACAACGGTTGTCAACCCCGTCCGCGCAGTGCGCGCGTGACCCTGCGCAGTTGCTTATCGCTGCCCCCCCTTGCTCCTGCCCATCAGAAAGGAGCTGCCATGGATGCAGTCCGGACATTGCTCGAAACCCAGCCGCTGCTCACGCTGTTCCTCACGGTTGCACTGGGCTATGTCTTCGGCGAGATCAATATCAAGGGCGTGTCGCTCGGTTCGGGCGCGGTGCTGTTCGTGGGGCTGGCGATCGGCGGGTTCGCGCCGAAATCCGCGCCGCCTGCCATCCTTGGCACCCTAGGGCTGCTGCTCTTTCTCTATGGCATTGGGATCCAGTACGGGGAGCAGTTCTTTAAGGGTCTGACCAGCCCCGATGGCATCAAGGCCAACGCCGCTGCGGTCCTTGGCGTGGTTGGCTCCGGACTGCTCGCGGTTGCGTTGGTGCCGCTGGTCGGCGTGAAGCTAGACGAGTCGCTAGGCATGTTCTCCGGCGCGGGCACCAGCACGGCAAGCCTGCAGGCCGCGATGGCGGCGATGAAGAGCGACGGCGCCGCGGTGGGCTACAGCGTCGCATACCCAGTCGGCGTGGCAGGGCCGATCCTGTTTCTGTATGCCCTCACCGCGCTGCTCAAGCCGAATATCGTGCGGCCGCCGCCAAAGCTGATCGAGACCGCCGAGATTGCGCTGACGAACCCGGCGTTTATCGGCGCGCGGCTGTCGGAGGTGGTAGCGCGCCTACCGGACGGGGTGGCGATTGCCGCCGTGCGTCGCGCCCACCACAACCACCCCTCCGCCGACGACCTGGTCCTGCAGGCCAACGACGTGCTGCTCGCGACCGCCACTGACCCGGCCGTGCTGCGTGAAGCCACCTCGCTGTGCGGGGAACTGCAGCCGGGCCGCATGACAAGCCATCGCGAAGATCTGGACTATATGCGCGTGTTCGCCTCAAGCCGGCTCGTGGTCGGGCACACGCTGCGCGATATCCGCTTTCCCGAAGGCATGGTCTGCTCGATCGCCCATGTGCGGCGCGGTGATGCGGACCTGATGCCCCGCGATGACCTCACCCTCGAGTTCGGTGACCGCGTCGGCCTGCTGGTCAATCGCGCCCACATGAAGCCGATTCGCGCGCTGTTCGGCGACTCCATCAAGGGCACCGCCGAGCTGAGCTTTATCTCGATCGGCATCGGCGCGGCCCTCGGGCTGCTGGTGGGGCTGATCCCGGTGCCGATTCCCGGCGTCGGCACGCTGGCGCTGGGGCTAGCGGCGCTGCTGCTGGTCGCCCTCATGCTCGGCCGGGTGCGCCGTCTCGGACCGTTCGTCTGGACCATGCCGCTGTCGGCCAACCTGGTCCTGCGCAACTTCGGGCTGACCATCTTCCTGGCACAGGTGGGCATTGCATCCGGGCCGAAGTTCTTCGCCACCATCGGCGTAACCGGGGTGTCCTTCCTGATCTATGGCGTGGTGATCCTGCTTGCCCTGCTGCTGATTACTGCGATTTTCTGCCTCTGGGTCTTCAGGCTGCCGTTCGACCTGGCGGTGGGCGTGATCTGCGGCGCCACCGGCAATCCCGCCATCCTTGCCTTTGCCAACCGCGTCGCGCCCACCGACCGGCCCGACCTCGGCTACTCGATGATCTTCCCGTCAATGACCATCGTGAAAATCCTGTTCGTACAGGTCGCCGCCACACTGGCTGGCGGATAGTGCAGGGCAACCTGGGCGAAGCGCGCCATGCGATTCGCCGCGGAGACACATCATGGAAATCGCCGTCTTCAGCGCAAAGTCCTATGATCGTCAACATCTCGATGCCGCGAATGCGGCCGAAGGCCATCAGCTCAAGTACTTCGAAGTTCCCTTGGACAATGAGACGGTGGGCCTCGCCGCGGGCCACGGCGCAGTGTGCATCTTCGTCAATGACCGGGCCGATGCGACCGTGCTGGAAGCGCTCGGACGCGGCGGCACCAAGCTGGTCGCGCTGCGCTGCACGGGGTTCAACAACGTCGACCTGAAAGCCGCGCAGGCGCTCGGGATCAAGGTGGTGCGCGTTGTCGACTACTCGCCCAACGCGGTCGCCGAGCACGCGGCGGCCCTGCTGATGGCGGTCAACCGCAAGATCCACCGGGCCTACAATCGCACGCGGGACTTCAATTTCTCGCTCGAAGGCCTGATGGGCTTTGACCTGTGCGGCAAGACCGTGGCCGTGATCGGCACCGGCAAGATCGGGCGCGTGTTTGCGAAAATCATGGTCGGGTTCGGTTGCAACGTGATCGGCTACGACAAGTACCCGTCCCCGGAATTCGAGGCCCTTGGTGGACGCTACGCGGACGAGGGAGAAATCGGCGCAAGCGCGGACTGCATCTCGCTGCATTGCCCGCTCACGCCCGAGACCCATCACATCATCAATGCCGAAACGCTGTCGCGCGCCAAGCCGGGGGCCTTGCTCATCAACACTAGCCGCGGCGGGCTGATCGACACGGAAGCAGTCATCGAAGCGCTCCGGAGCGGGCAACTCGGCGGGCTGGCGATCGACGTGTACGAGCAGGAGGCGGGCCTGTTCTTCCGCGACCTGTCCGGCATCATCGTCGACGACTCCGTGCTGCAGCAGCTAATCACGTTTCCTAACGTGATCGTGACCGGGCACCAAGCCTTCCTCACGCGCGAGGCCGTGACGACCATTTGCGAAACAACCTTGCGCAGCGTGACGGAGTTCGAAAGCGGCAAGCCACTCACGAACGAAGTCGGTGCCGGTTGAACACGGCTGTTGGCCTCAAATCGTGCCGCGCTAATGGCTTAAACCGCTCCCCGAAAAGCCCACGGTCGGGAGCAGGGCGCATGAAGAAGACTTCGGGAAATTCAAGCGGCTCGAAGGGAATAGGGCAGCAAGGTCAAGGAAGCCAAAGCCGCGATGACCCTGGCGTGGTGGAAATTCTTGCATCGACTTCAACGTTGCGAGCCGTCCTCCGTGGCTCCGCAATGCGCCTGGCTGCCCGCTCCGGCGAATGAACTTGCGAGCGAGCTACTACAAGGCAATTTGCATCAGCGTCCCGACATCGGCTGGGGGACGGTTGAGTTCCTGCGAGCGCATTACGGCAGGCGGCAGGTCAGAAAGGTTGATTGGCGCGAAGCCGAGGCGCGCGAAATAGCCGGATGCGGTCTTGGTCTGCAACACTATTGATGCGACCCCTTGCAGCCGGACGTCTGCCACGATTGCGGAAAGCAGAAGCTCGCCGAGACCTGCAGACCTTGCGCGCTGCGCAACAGCCAGTCCTCGAAGAAGTCCTGTTTCCCCATAGCGCTCTACGCCGGCACATCCGAGGAGCCCGGCATTGTCGCGGACCATGATGAAATGGGTGATATGTTCGCGTACCCCCTCGACGCAAAGTGAGGAAGCACGCAGGAGGGCCTCAACCTCAGGCCAATCCTTCTCAGTCGCATAGCGGGGACGCATGACATATTCCTTCATGCAAAGTTCGTCCCGTCATCCTACTTTTGCCGGGATGCTTCCGCCCGTAGGGATTCTTCTTAAGTAGATTTGCTATCTCCCGGAAGCAGTCTGGCCGGCATGCCGGGAAGACAACATTCTTGCTCTTCAGCGGAGTTCTTTTGCGATGGCATGCGAGCGCGAAGTCCCTTGCCTGCGTCAGCCGGTGGCCCGACATGCGAGATGCCGCCCAACGTATCGCTGTTGGGACAGCATGAACTGGCTAGTTCCAGATGAGCGTGGCTTCTTGCAGCAAGTGACCAGGCAGGATGTAGTCGCCGTGCTTGATAGCGAGTGCCTCGAGTTCGCACAGACAGTCCTCGGATAATGCCGTCATGTCGAACCGGCAGTAGAGGTGTCGCTGTCGGAATGTGAGTTTTTCTCCGCGGAGCCCTCTGGCTAGCGCATCTGCAGACTCCACACAGACATGTTCGATGGTTCGGAACTGTACGACGATGCCGCGCTGTTGCCCAAGTCGTCCGAGTTCGAGCGCGTCTTCCCACGCGGTTTCATAGTCTAGATCGACAGTACTATCTACGCGCGAACTGATGTGCTCAAGCGCGCTTGCTCGATCACGTGCGACGTATACGCTCATAGGGGAGTCTCCCCGATGGGGTCTTTGTGGAGAAAAATATATTCCGAAATCGGGGGCTGGGCAACCCCAATCGTACATGCCTTCGCAGCCCAGTTATATCCCGCGCACGTACGGTCGACCGGAGTCGGTTGGGCCGCAGCAGCCGGGCGGCTCGGCGCAGTGTCAGGGCCCGCACTGGGTGGCTACCTCCTGAGCCAGCAGTTTCCTAACACGTTCAACTTCATGGTGTTTGCCATCCCCGGCGTGGTGGCCGCGATCGCGGTCTTCCTAATCTCGGATCACGGCAAGAGGGAGTCAGGCGTCGCGCGGGTTCTGGCCGGCTCTGCCGATTGATGACGCTGGCGATATTCCTACAGTATTTGCGGAGACATTAATGACCAATAGCAATTCATGCGCATGGGAAGGGCGGATCTTCTCGAACGGTTGGGTGCCTGGCACTGGCAGCGTTGCGGACGTCGTCGAGCCGTCGACGGGGAAGATCCTGGCGACGATCGGAATCGGCCTTGCGGATGATATCGACCGGGCAGCTAATGCCGCGCAGCGTGCGCAGCCAGGATGGGCGTCCACAAGCTTCGATAAACGCGCTGAAATCCTCCGCGAAGCCGCGCGCCTATTGAAGGCGCGGGCCGACGAGATCAACGGATGGAACGTCCGCGAGTGTGGCTCGACGGCGGCGAAGGCAGAATGGGAGCTGCACGCTACCTACGAGCAGCTGCTCATGGCGGCGGCAATGCCGATGCGACCCGAAGGCGCGCTGTACGCATCGGCGATGCCTGGCCGCATGAATATCCCACAGGCCCAGGATGTCGCGCGTGCCATCCGGCAGCACGCCCAAGGCCAGGTTGACGGCCTTGTTACGTACCACGCCGTCCTCACGCATCTTGACACGGTGGCGTGGAATATCGACCCGCAGTGGACCGTCCTCGGTCAGGACAGTCTACTCCGCCCAGGGCGCGCTCAATCAGGGCCTTTTTGAATGCCATCGAGGCGTCTTGAACCGCCTCGGCAGGCATCGGACCCATTTACGAAATGGGCAATCAGGTCCTCGGGAATGGGGCGGCGGTTCACGGTTGGCAGCCTGACTGGTCGTGGTTTTTAGTGGCATACATGCTCCTTGGTGACATGTTATGCCTAAACACAAAATTTCTGACGGATCCGTCGGTTGCCCTAGTGATGTGACGCACTTTCGCTTTCAGGAAGACCCAGCCCTTGGTACTGTCGGTAGGACCACCAGGCGAGAAGCACGGATACCAACAAGCACACCAAAAGCGGAGCCAGACACAACGATCAGGCCGGTCTGGCAACCAATCGTGCAGACGCCGCTCGCAAAGCTACAGACGGCAGCGACGATAAAGGAAATCTGTCCGCGTATGTAAGACCACGGCCTTGAGCATGGCGATGAGGATTGCAACGAAGCGCGAGCTGGCGATTGCGAGGGTGTTGCGTCCGCTTGGGACGGCTCCCCTCACGCTTAAGCAAGCTGAGACTGCTGGCAAATTGCTTGGAATCCATTGGGCCACGGTTTATCACTTGCGCCGGCGCTTTCTCGCGGATCCTGTGGCGAGCGCATTGATACCTTATGACCGAGGCCCAAAAGTGTGAAAGCCGCGTCTACCAGCGACCATCGAGGAAATCGTGAATGAGGTCCTGACCGATTGGCTGCCGCGACAGCCTCATCTCGCTCATCCGCTCTTCGAGCTCGACGTCGAAATTCGGAAGCGATGCGCAGGGGCAAGTGTTAGTCCGCCAAGCAGATCTACCATTTCGCGACGATGGGCCGCCCATCGGAAAGAGGACGCCCTTCGGCTCGCAACGCAGCCGGGCTCTGAGATTCCACCAGGTCATCTTGTGGCGCGCTGTCCGATGGATATTGTGCAGATTGATCACACGCTGGCCGATCTGATCCTGGTTGATGATGCGAGCCGACGCCCAATTGGCCGGCCATGGCTAAGCATAGCCCTCGACGTTTCGACAAGATGCGTCGTCGGCGTATATGTCGGGATGGACCGCCCCAACGCCATGGTGACGTTCGGCGCACTTTTGTCCCATCCCGCTCACATACGTAAAGTAGTCACCGCTTGCACCTAATGTTGTCGCTGCTCACGGCCATGCCGCATGGGCTCAGACCACTTCAAACCGGGCGATAGCGAAGCAGGGCGGACCGTAATTCCATAATTGCTGCCCGGGGCGTTTCGCTCACTGCCTGAATCCGCCCTTTGCACAGGCGCGCGACAAACGTGCCGCCGCCTTCCCGGAAAATCCAAAACCTCGCGCCGCCATCTGGCTCGCCGAGCAGGCGCCGCCTGCGGATATCGGCGCTGGCCGGGGCGAGGGCGGCAGCGACCGTTCAGCCGCTCTCAGCCGAGTACGTCAGCCCTGGCCCTTGCGCGTGCCATTGCGCAACGATGCCTGGCCAGCAGGCCATGGGCGTTACCCTGCAGCCACTGATGGAACTGCGACAGCAGCGGCACGGCCTCGGCCTGGCGCACCGCCAGCTTGTGCTCCGGTGACCTGTACTTGATGCCGGCTTCGATGGCATACAGCTTGGCGATCCACGCCAATGCCCCCGCGCGGCCAGCCCTGGCGTCTTCTGGGCGTTGGCGATCTCGAAGAAGCGTCGGCGGCAATGCGCCCAGCATCCGCCCTCGATGATCCGGCCGGTACGGCAAAGCGCATCGTGGCCGCTGCAGGCAGCCGCCTGCAGGTAGCCATGATAGTCGCGCAGGAAGTTCAGGGGATGGGCGCCGGCGCGGGATTCCGCGAACTCGAACAGCACCGCTGGCTGGTGGTCGACCCATAATCCGTTCTCCTGCCGCAGCCCGGCCACGAGGTAACCCCATAGATGGGCCTGCCGCGTGGTGGCGCGCCTGCGCTCGAGTAGTGGCAGCGTGGTGTCGTCCAGATGCAGGCGCGGCGCCTGCTGGACGTGGTTGCGCAAAGGCGGCAGCAGCTTTGCCAGCAGCTCGGCAGAAGCCAGCTTCCATTCGCACAGAGTGGCCCTTGGCAGGTGCACGCCCAGGCGCGCATAGCGCGTCTCCTGCCGATTGATCGGCAGGTGGACCACGAAGGTGTCGACCTGGATGCTGGCCAGCACCCCTGCGCTGGCGTTGCTCTTGGGCAGCGGCGAGGGCTGCGCGGCAGCGGTCACGATGGTGGACTCGCCGTCCTTCGTGTCCGCTACTGCCATCTCGATGTTCGGCCATCGCTTCACTCCTTATACCGTGAAGCCGCTACCCTTCTCATCGCTGCTCCTGCCTCACCAGATGGTTTCCGCTGACGCTTACGCTTCACCATGCTGGATGGACATAGAGCTGTCGGCGTACGGCGTCGCGCAGGCGAAGAAAATCGGCGATCAGATGCACGCGCTGTCGTTGCGATTCGATCCGGCTCTCACGTCGGTGCTGCGCCGTGCAGGGCATTGGATCTGATCCTCGATCGCAGGTCGCTTGCCGTTTCAGACTGGTGGCGCAGCATATCCTGTTCCAGAAAAGAAAGGGCGTCCCAGTTCCTGAAATCGGCTTGGGCGACTTGGGTCTCGAACTACTGTAGCAATTGGTTTCCGTCATTTCGGACCGCGCCACTGTCGCTCTGGATTCTGGCGGCGAGGCCATGGCCCCGGAAGAACCGGTCTTGGGGTGCACGGCCTGATTCCTGCCCCATCAAGCTCAGTTGCACATGCGAGGGATGCCGCACAGAACGGCGCATCCCACCTCTGCCACGCTCACAAGGAAGTGAGATGGGTCCAATTGTTCAACGGTGCGCCATTGTGTAGCGCCCCTGTCGGTTATGGACCTGAATTCGGTGAAGAGGCGGGAGAAGGCCACTGTGAATGACGATCTGAAGTTCGGCTTGACGGTGCTTGCTGTGCTAGGGGTCGTAATCTTTGCGACCACCCAAGCCATAAGTATGGACATGAGCATTGCCGATCTGGTTGTGCAACTGGTGCAACATGCCATTGATCTGCTACGCCATCTGTTCATACAGGTGCGCGCGGAGAATCCACCTCACAACTTGGCTTAGCGGTCATGGGCCTCTTCTCCAGGATATTTGCGCCAAGTCCCAGCAGGTGCATGGCCTTTCAGTAATTGTCGCGCTCAGGATCATTAGGCTGACGCCCGACCACTTCCAGCGGTTGCCACTGCCCGCCTACAATAGCCACTCGGGGAACTTCGCCGCGGGCGATTGGACGCCAAGAACGGGAATACATCGGCTGTCGCTCGACACGGCTTGGCTTGAGAGGGCTGACGAGTCGCTCGATTTTCCGGACGGCGACGACCCGGACTCAAACGCGTCGTAACCGCCGTAGCACCCTTTCGACTGCCGACAGGTGCTCCGGCGATGCGTGGGCAATGGCCTGGAATGCGGCCGCCATGTCCATATGCACGCGCAGATCGATATGCCCGGCCATCGCGCAGCAGGCGCTTGACCATGCGGATCGCATTGGCAGGATGTCGGCGATTGCGTGGGCGAGTGCATTTGCATCCCGCATCAGGTTGTCGCCCTCGGCAACTGCGGAAACCAGGCCGATCCGTAGCGCCTCGCTGGCGTCGATTGGCGCGGCGGTGAAGGTCATCTCCATCGCCTTGGACAGGCCGAGCAATTTCGGCAGGCCCCATGAGCCGCCATCGCCGGAGACGATCCCGAATTGGGCGAACGTCACGCAGAAGGTGGCATGCGGGCTGGCGAAACGGATGTCGCAGTAGGTGGGGATGTCGGCTTGCTGCAAGGCCAGCGGCACCGCTGTACGGTATCGCGATATCGCAACTGCACGTCTTCGGGCGTGCCTGCGGAAAAGCCTTCGCGCCGGGCCATCTGGCCCAGGTCGCCGCCGGCGCAGTAATGAACATTCCTACCGCGATAGGGAATGAGGTAAAGCGTCAAGGTCTCGACATTGGCGGAAATAGCGATCCGCAACACTTGCTGCGGCGCAGCGCATGACAGGAAACGTTGTAGAGCAATCATTAGTGATGGCGCCATCGCAGAATACGATGGCGGACCTCCGCACTTCGATATATATAGGGAAGGACGGTCGGTCGAGCGTAAGTTTCCAAGATTCCCACCTTGAGTTGCTCGAAGTGAGCATGCATCTTCCCCATGAAGGTTCTCGTGGGGACGACGAGCTACCGGGGGGAGCTGCCATCAACTATGCGTATTGCTACAAAACCGCTCAACGCATATGCAATCAGTGGTGCTAGCGGACACTTTGCGCCGTGCTTCAGAAGCCCTCGCATTTCGTGGCGATGGCACGCCCGGGACCGGCCAGCCGCGCAGAACGCCCGCCAGAGGTTGACGGAGAGCTATTAGGGACATACAAATTTGCAAGTATTGCCAGCCGTACCCGCAGTGCAGCAGGTATGACCAAGCGTGTTTGGGCCGTGCAAATTCTTGTACCCGGACGCGCATCTACGAGGAGCCCAAGATGAGCAAGACCTACAAGCGTCTGGACAAAAGCCAGGCGGCGGTATTGATGGTGGATCATCAGGCCGGCCTGCTGTCGCTGGTGCGCGACATTGAGCCGGACAAGTTCAAGAACAACGTCCTCGCGCTGGCGGATCTGGCGAAATACTTCAAGCTGCCGACGATCCTGACCACCAGCTTCGAAGACGGCCCTAACGGCCCGCTGGTGCCGGAACTGAAGACGATGTTCCCCGACGCGCCGTTCATTCCACGCCCTGGCCAGATCAATGCCTGGGACAATGAGGACTTCGTGAAGGCTGTCAAGGCAACGGGCAAGAAGCAGTTGTTGATCGCCGGAGTGGTGACCGAAGTCTGCGTGGCGTTTCCCGCGCTATCTGCGATCGAAGAAGGATACGATGTGTTCGTCGTGACCGATGCGTCAGGGACATTCAATGAAGTGACGCGCGAATCGGCATGGCACCGCATGGCCGAAGCCGGTGCACAACTGATGACCTGGTTCGGCGTCGCTTGCGAACTGCATCGCGACTGGCGCAACGACATCGAAGGGCTGGGAACCTTGTTCTCGAATCATATTCCGGATTATCGGAACTTGATTACGGCATATACGACCGCGAAGGGCGGAAGATAACGCAATCCGCCCACGATCAGCCATCAAAGAAGAACGCGATCAGGCCACGCGAGCCTTTGACAGGCGACGAGATTCGAGCGACCGTTGGCGTTGGTAGATAACCCGGTCAGCTTCATCGCTGACCACAACCACACTGTTGTTCGAGTGCAGGTCGATTCCACTAAACTTGTTCATGCCGGCCTCCTGTGCGTCACGTCGGTATTCGCAATTCGACTCTACGCCAGCCGTTCGACCCGAACGGAGGGAGGCTGGCTATATGATTATCAGAACCTCTTCTCGCCCCGCTGGAAACGAGAATGGCTGAATCCGTCGGCCGACGGTCTGCGAGGTTCACGACCGCCGCCTCGAGACCATCCCTTCGTCCACAGCGGCAATCTCAATGCTGTGATCAGTCGGATCGGGCGAGGAGCGGTCCGGCGTCGCGAACGCTACCAACACCTTGCCGACACGCCACGGTCGCGGAGTTAGTGGCCGCCAGTCATAGAATTAGCGGTCTTCAACAGCAATGTTGGCGAGGGAAGGAACAGCCAGCGGCTTCATGGCAACGACAGGACCGAAAGCCGACACAATAGCTTTCTGCGCCATTGAACGGCGGTCGTCTGCACCCGCTCACGCCACTCAGGGAGCGACGGTGCGTCAGCCCGCCTGCGCCGTTGCGAGCTCCGGCACCACGCCACTCGTCTGCAGCAACGTCTTGCGGAAGATCTCCACCAGCGGCCGCAGGTTGACCTTGTGCCAGGCCGCCCACAAGGGCGTGCGATAGCTGAACCACGACAGCTCGTGCAGCACCACGCCCGGTGGCGCCTGGTGGCGCAGGCTTTGCTGGATCGTGGTCACGCCGAGTCCCGCGGCCACGAGTCCCAGGGCGGCTAGCGGTTCGGTCGCCTCCATGGTGATCGTCGGCGTGAAGCCGGCTCTGGCGCAAGCCGCGATGAACGTGTCGTGCCGCAGCGCGGTTTCTTGGTGCATCACGCCGATCCATTTTTGCGCAGCCAGGTCATCCGGGCTGAGCTGCTCCGCTTTGGCAAGCGGGTGCCCTTCGGGCAGCGCCAGCAGCATCGGATCATTGAGCACCTGGGCAGCCTCGAGGTCTGGATCGTCTGGTGGCGGCGGCTCGCAGACGAGTGCGATATCGAGGCTGCGCTGGCGCAGCCCCTCCAGTTGAACGTCCGACTGCTGGTTGTACAGCGCGATATGCACCGCAGGCCGGCTGTCGCGCAGTTCGCGCAAGGCATTCGGCAGCACGCCCGAGTGCATCGCGTATTCCAGGTAGCCGATGCACAGCCCGCCTTCGTCGCCGCGGCCAAGCCGTCGCGCCAGCGATTCGAGCCGGTTGGCATGCGTGAGGAATGCGCGGGTTTCGGCCAGGAACGTGCGGCCGTCGCGTGTGAGCCGGATGCGTTGCTGGGAGCGCTCGAACAACACCAGCCCGAGCTTTTCCTCGAGCTGGGCAATCTGCCGGCTAAGTGGCGATTGGGAGATATGGAGCCGTTCGGCGGCGCGTCCGACGTGCTCGTCTTCGGCCACGGCCACGAAATAGTGAAGTTGGCGGATATCTAGCATGTCCAGTCCTGAATTCAGACCTCTAAGGAATCAAGTCTTTCAAATTCTGTCTTGGACAGACTTAATTGGCAACCCTAGACTGCCTTCACCCCAACTTAATTTGTGGAGCAGTCATGAGCATCAAGGACAAACTGGCCGGTAACGTACTCGGCTTTGGTACCGCCCCGCTGGGCAATATGTTCCGCGACATCCCGGAAGCGGAGGCGCAGGCCACCGTGGACGCGGCCTGGGCGCAAGGCGTGCGCTACTACGACACCGCGCCGTTCTACGGCGCGGGCCTGGCCGAAATCCGGCTGGGCGAAGCGCTGTCCCGGCACCCGCGTGACGAATACGTGCTCAGCACCAAGGTCGGCCGCCTGATCCTGGACGAAGTCGAAGACGCCAGCGCGCGGGCGCTGGGCGAGAAAAGTGGCCTGTTCGCCGCCGGCCGCCCGAACAAGCTGGTCAACGACTACTCGGCGGACGCCACGCTGCGCTCGATCGAGGACAGCCTCAAGCGGATGAAGGCCGACCGCCTCGACATCGTGTGGGTCCACGACATCGCCCAGGACTTCTACGGCGACGAGTGGCTGGCCTATTTCGAGACCGCCCGCAAAGGCGCTTTCAAGGTGCTGACCCGGCTGCGCGAAGAGGGCGTGATCAAGGCCTGGGGCCTGGGCGTGAACCGCGTCGAGCCGATCGAACTGACGCTGGACCTGACTGAAGCGCAGCCGGACGGCTTCCTGCTGGCGGGCCGCTATTCGCTGCTCGACCATGAGCGCGCGCTGCAGCGCCTGATGCCCAAGGCCGCGGAGCGCAAGACCGAGATCGTGGTCGGCGGCCCGTACAGCTCGGGCATCCTGGCCGGCGGCTCGCACTTCGAGTACCAGAAGGCGCCGCCCGAGATCATCAGCAAGGTCGAGCGCATCAAGGCGATCGCGCAACGCCACGGCGTCAGCATCAAGGCCGCCGCGCTGCAGTTCGTGCTGGCCAACCCGGCGGTCGCCGCCGTGATCCCGGGTGCAAGCCGGCCCGAGCGCATCGCCGAGGACACCGCCGCGCTGAAGGCGGTCATTCCAGCCGATTTCTGGCGCGAGCTGCGCGAGCAGCACCTGGTCGCGGCAAATGCGCCGCTGCCTGGCGACAGCAACTGATCCGGGACCACATTCGATTCAAGGAGTCCACCATGGCACAAGCTTCTGCAACGATCACGCTGCCGGTTGCACCGGACCGCGTCTGGCAACTGATTGGAGGCTTCGATTCGCTGCCCGACTGGCTGCCGTATATCCCCAAGAGCGAACTGAGCGAGGGCGGCCGCGTGCGCAGCCTCGTCAATCCGGACGGCGACGCCATCGTCGAACGTCTCGAGGCCTTCGACAACAGCGCGCGCAGCTACACGTACTCGATCCTGCAGGCGCCGTTCCCGGTCACCGGCTACCGCTCCACGCTGCGCGTGGTCGGCATCGACGGGGACCAGGCATCGCGCGTCGAATGGTCCGGCCAGTTCACGCCGGCCGGCGTGAGCGATGACGACGCATCGCGGCTGTTCGAGGGCATTTATCGGGATGGCCTCAAGGCCCTGGAGGCAACGCTGGCCGGGGCGGCATCATGAGAGGGCCGATGGCCTTGTCGCTGGCTTTCGCGCTTATGTTCGGCGCGTTTGCACCGGCGCAGGCGGCTGTTGGCGTGCCTGGCGAAGGGCGCCTCCTGTTCCAGTACGGCGAGTAAATCCGTGGGGTGGCGCGCCGTCGCGCCACCTGCAGTGCCATTACGACGGTATCTTCATCAGGCCGTTATCGATGGAAATCCGATTCGCATCGATGGCGCGAGGCTGCAGAGGAGGGAGCGACTCTGCCGTGGTCGGTGCGGCTTGCCCGGGCCTGCCGGCGCGGGGAACGGGATGAATCACCTGGCTGTCCGGCAGCGGCTTCCCTTCACGGAGATGCGCCAGCATGGCCTCCAGCGCGCGCACTTGATAAATGGAAACCGGTGCCATGCGCACATCGAAGCCAGGTGAAGAGATACGGCTCTCTCCGTGCATGCCGCCGACGACCTCGATATAACGCAGCCGGCTCGCGCTCGGCTCATTCCGCGATTGGGTCGCGGCGTAAGGGCGACTGGTGAAATTCGGGCCCTCGATTTCGTCGCTTCTGCCATGAACGATGATGGCAGGCTTGCCGCGCAGTCGCGCCGAAGCCGCAATCGCATCGATGCCCCGGCGCACCCGCATGGCGGCGGGGTCTTCGCCGGTGAACAGGCGGCGCAGGCAAAGGGCGGCATCCATATCGTAGTCGTTGCGTCCCGTCGAGCGGGAGATCGATCGACCGTCTTCGCGAGGCCCGCGCGGATCGTCGTCATTGATCAGCGCAACTTGCGATCCATCGGGCGTTCCGCCCCAAAGCCGGGCGAAACGCTGCGCCAGCAATTGCGGGTCCGCCGCCCTGGGTGCGCCGTCACGGTCGACCGACGCAAAGCTGAGCTTGCACAGGTGCTCGTGGACCCGGAACTGGCCGAACTGGCTGGCCTGGCCCAGCACGCCCTGGTTGCCGATAGCAGAGGCTGCCGTGGCGATGTCGGCATCCGGCAGGAAGCCGAAGTCATGCAGCTTGCGTAGCGCCTCTTGCGCCTGGGCTTTCACGGTCTGGCTGCGTAGCAATCCTTTCTCGGCGAGGGACTGGCAGCGATTGCTGGCAAAGGCGAGTCCGGAGGCGAGGGGATCGTCGGCGACTGCCAGTGCCGCACAGGCCTTGTACAGGTTTGCATACGACAGGAAGTCATAGCTGCTGCGAGCGGATCCGGCCCAGCGCCTGCCCCGGTCGTCGATCACGATGTCCGGGTCGGCACGGATATAGATCTGCGGCGCAAGCGAAACGACCCCGTCGAGCAAATGGTGGTGGTCCTGCTCGGCCGCCCGCAGCACTGCCCCGCCGCCGTTCGAATATCCCGATGCAATCACCGTGATGCGCTCACGCGATAGTCGCTGCTGGCCTGGCCACGTGCGCGATTCGAGCTCGGCAAGCGCGAACGCGGCGGCATTCAGGACGGCGCGCCCCCAATCCGCCTCCTGGTTCCACCCGGCACTCGCCCATTTGAAGGCCAGCCGGTTTGGCTTGGCATGGGCGAATTGCCGGGCTTCCGGCGCCCCTGTCAGCACGTCAAGACGCAGGTCGGGGGCTGCCGTGGCGGTGGTCCCATCCTGCGTCGTCGAAGTTCCGCTATCGAGATCCTGGATGCCTGCGCCCGTGCCCTTGTCAGTCCACGCGACGGCACAGCCGCGCCTCAGTCCCCAGTACCCCGCCCGTTGCATGTCGGCCCAGACATTCTGGCTGCCCGGCGTGGCGGTGACCACCAGGCAAGCTGCGTCGGGCCTGAACGTGACCGGAACCTGAAGCAGGATGCTTGTGCTTCGCCCGGATGGACCGGCAGTGAACGCCAGCACTTCATCGCCGGCGAGCTTGCCGTCATCCTCATACAGTTTCCCCGTCGACGGATCGACGTTGGGTCCATACAGCGTGCCGAAGCCATTGGCGGGATTGCCAGGCCTGAGCAATACGGCGCGTCTCAATTCGGCCGCCGAGGGACGCAGCGGATCCTCGTAGGCCGGCCTGGCGGATCCGGAGAGCATGGCGGCGACGCCGTAGCCGCCGGTGATCAGGTCATCGCGTATCCCATCGTAATGGGTACGCCGGACAATATGCGTGTCCGGTGGCGGCATGGTCTGCGCCATCGATCCCGTTGCCGACAGAGAGGCCAGGCATGCGAGCAGGCCGAATTTGGCGCGCGTGGCGCCACGATGTATCAATGCGTTCAAGATTCCGTCTCCTGAGCCATGCGGATGGATTGCCGCTGCATCCCAATGAGTAATCGTTGTAGCGGTATGGGACCGGCATAGATTAGGAGGCTGCTCCCGCCGCGAAAAATTCTTTTTTTTGCGACAAGAATAATTTTTTGTTATAGGCGTGGCATGAAGCGCGTTTGCACCGCGCGTTTGCGACGGTACGGCTACCCTCCGCGTGCAGCAGGCCCCGTGGATTCCCGGCGCACAAGCTTGATGGGCAGGATATCGTGGACAGGCGGCGTCAGCGCTCCCGCGCGAATGCGCTCTATCATGCGGCGTGCCGCCGTCCGGGCCATGGCCTCGACGGGTTGCTGGATCGACGTCAGCCCCACCAATGGCGATCCGGCGAGCGGCATGTCGTCGAAGCCAATGATGGACAACTGCCCCGGGACTTCAATGCCTTGCCGCTTTGCGGCCTCCAGCACACCCAGGGCAATCGTGTCATTGCCGGCAACAATGGCCGTGACCCGGTCCGGCCCATCGAGCATTCCCATCGCGCTGGAGTAGCCCGACTCGCTGGTGTAATCCCCCCACACGAGCGCGATACGGTTCGCATCCACGCCCGCATCCGCCAGCCACCTGAGTGCGCCTTGTGCCCGATCGCGGCTGGTCGAGGTGTTCTGCGGCCCCATGAGCAGGCCGATGCGCCGATGGCCAAGCTGGAACAGATGCTCGACGGCGACCGCGCCGGCGTGGATGTTGTCGATCTCGACAATGTCGGTCCTGACCCTGTCCACGGACCGCACGACGAGAACCAGCGGCACGCCTCGGGCCTGCATTTCCGCAACGACGGGCGAATCCAGCGTCGCGGTGGCGAAGATCAGCCCATCCAGGTATCCGTCGATCAAGGGCCGGAACGCCAGGAGATTGCGGGCATCGTTCATCGAATCGATCATCAACGTGATCTGATAGCCGTACTCCTGCAAGGCATCGTGCAGATGCGTCAGGAACAGCGTCATGAAGCGGTTATGCAGCGCCCCGACGACGACGCCAATCAGCTTCGTCGATGTCTTCTTGGCGCGCCGCCCCTCCGTTGGCACGCGGTAGCCCATGTCTGCTGCCACCGCCATCACCGCGTCACGCGTTTGCATGCTGATGGCAGGGTGCCCGGCCAATGCCCGGGACACTGTCGAAACGGATACGCCAAGCCGTTGCGCGACCGCGTCCAGCGTGACCTTGTTCGTCGGCTTGTCGCCTCGCTTGATGTTTTCTGGCTGCATGATTTGCATTCGTTTGCGTGAATGCTAATGCCTGTTGGGCCGGATGCTGGTGCCAGATAGGGAAATTCTTGAGGTTTTGCACCAGCCTTGCATGCAAATCTGCGCGTACATTGCATTTCACTGCGCTTGCCGCATCACAGGGCAAGTTTCCTTTCCCACCTCAGGAACAGCAAATGGCAATCCAGCACCTCAAGCATGGCCGCAGCGCCAACGCGTCGTCGCGGGACGCAGCGAAAGTACGCGACACCGTGACCGCGATTCTCGCGGATGTCGCCGAACGTGGCGACGCAGCGGTCGCGGAACTGTCCGCGAAGTTCGATGACTGGCAGCCGGCAAGCTTCCGTCTGTCCGAAGACGAGATCGCAGCCTGCGTGCGTTCCCTGTCGCCGGGGCAGCTCGATGACATCAGGTTCGCCCAGGCACAGGTGCGCAACTTTGCCCAGGCGCAGCGCGAATCGCTGCGCGATATCGAAGTGGAAACGCTCCCCGGTGTAGTCCTCGGCCACAAGAACATGCCGGTCGACAGCGTGGCCTGCTATGTGCCGGGCGGCAAGTTTCCCCTGGTGGCTTCTGCCCATATGGGTGTCGTGACGGCCAAGGTGGCAGGCGTGTCCCGCATCATCACCGCTTCTCCGCCGGTTCAAGGCAGGCCGAATCCCGCAGTCGTCGCGGCCATGCATCTCGGCGGCGCGGACGAGATCTACACCTTCGGCGGGGTGCAGGCCATCGCTGCCATGGCATTGGGCACGCAAACCATCGATCCGGTATCGATGGTGGTAGGCCCCGGCAACGCGTTTGTCGCGGAAGCGAAGCGCCAGCTCTTCGGGCGGATCGGCATCGATCTGATTGCCGGGCCCTCCGAAACGCTCGTCATTGCCGACGACAGCGTGGATGCCGAACTGTGCGCGACGGACCTGTTGGGCCAGGCCGAGCATGGCTTCAATACGCCGGCCGTGCTGCTGACGAACTCGCTCAAGCTGGCGCAAGAGACCATGGCCGAGGTCGAGAGAATCCTGAACATTCTGCCGACGGCCAACACCGCCGGCGTGTCCTGGCGCGACTATGGCGAGGTCATCGTCGTCGATACGCTGGAAGAGATGGTCAGCGAGGCGGACCGCATTGCATCCGAGCACGTGCAGGTGATGACGCGCGACCCGGACTACTTCCTGAAGCACATGAAGCACTACGGCGCGCTGTTCCTCGGTCCGCGCACGAACGTCGCTTACGGAGACAAGGTCATCGGCACGAACCACACGCTCCCCACCGGAAAGGCGGCCCGCTACACGGGCGGCTTGTGGGTCGGCAAATTCATCAAGACCTGCACCTACCAGAAGGTGCTGACCGATGAAGCCAGCGCCATGATCGGGTCGTATTGCTCGCGGCTGTGCGCCATCGAGGGCATGACCGCGCACGGCGAGCAGGCCAACATCCGCGTACGGCGCTATGGGCACAAGGACGTTCCGTACGGATCGGCGGTTCCCGCCTGAGTCAGGCTTCTCAGTGAGAGGCAAGCGGGCACTCGTCACCGGCGCAGGACGCCTGCTCTCTCACTGGATTGGTGCGAGACGCGTGGGCGCCGACACAGCGCTCACGAAGCGACCAGGGCGCGCCTGTCTGCCCGGCTGAGCCACACCACCAGGAATCCCGCCGCAGCCAGCAGGCCGCCAGCGACTGGCACCGCACTGTAGCCGAGGTCCAGGCTGATGACACCGCCACCGAGCGCTGCGCCCAGGGCATTGCCGAGATTGAACGCGCCGACGTTGATCGACGAGGCGAGTCCCGGTGCTTCCGCCGCGGCTTCCATCACCCGCATCTGCACCGGCGGGACGACCGCGAAGGTCGCGGCTCCCCAGGCCAGTAGTCCAAGGGCCGCGGTGACGTGGTGGGAGAGGGCCAAGGGGAGCACCAGCATGATGATGGCGAGCGCCGAAAGGACGATCTTCGTCGCGCCATCGAGCGACCAGTCCGCGAGCCGTCCCCCCACGTGATTGCCGACCGTGAAACCAATGCCGATCAGCACGAGCGAGACGGTGACGAAGGTGTCGGATGCGCCGGTGAGATCGGCAAGCACTGGCGCGATATAGGTGTAGAGCGTGAACATGGCGCCCGCGCCCAGCACCGTTGTCGCCATCGCCAGCAACACCGGCGGGCGGGTGAGCACGGCCAGTTCCCGGCGCACATTGGGCGGGGTGCCGCGCTCGCCCTGCGGCAACGCCAGCCAAAGCGCGGCAATGGCGACCAGCCCCAGCACCGCGGTGCCGGCGAACGCCAGGCGCCAGCCGACCTGCTGCCCGATCCAGGTTGCCGCCGGCACGCCGCCGATGTTGGCGATGGTCAGTCCCATGAACATCGTTGCCACGGCGCTGGCCTGCTTCTCCTTCGGCACCACGCTCGCGGCCACCACGGCGCCAAGGCCGAAGAAGGCGCCATGGTTGAGGCTGGTGACCAGGCGCGACGCCAGCAGCGTGGCGTATCCCGGCGCCAGCGCCGACAGCAGGTTGCCAACGGTGAAGATGGCCATCAGCGCCATCAGTGCGGCGCGCTTGCCAAAGCGGCTGAACAGCAGGGTCATCACCGGCGCGCCGACCATCACCCCAACCGCGTACGCGGTAATCAGCATCCCCGCGGTGGGGATGCTGACGTCGACGCCTTCGGCGATCACAGGGAGCAACCCCATCGGGGCGAATTCGGTGGTGCCGATGCCGAAGGCGCCGATGGCGAGCGCTAGCAGTGCGGTATTGGATTTCATCGTGGCAGATCCTGGCAGGTGCCTTACGCCGCGGCCTTGCCGTCGTAGGCGGGATAGTCGGTGTAGCCTTCGGCGCCGCCGCCATAGTGGAGCGCGCGATCGGACATGGCCAGGGGCCAGTCATTCTCGAGGCGTGCCCTCGGTCACGATCAGGCCGGCGTCAGCGCGTTGGCTGTAGTAGAGCGCGTTGAGGTCGTTGGGAACCCCGTCCGGATTGCGGGAACGGGTCAGCGGCGCCATGGCGATCCGGTTAGCGAGCTGGCGCTCGCCCATGGTAAAGGGCTTGAACAGTAGACTCATTTTGGGACCTTGATCAGGGAGGGTGCGGCCACCGGGGGTACGTGGCCGCGGGCTCGGGAAGTTCGTCGATGGACCGCAGTTTGCGCGGTTTATATTTGTTGATTAAGCCGTGTATGGGTCAAATACTTTTGATTTCATATCAAATGTCAGGACCCGTCGTGCCGGGAGGGCAGGGCAGCAGCGGAGGCCGCCGCGCAGACCAGGCACGGGTGACCGCGATGACCCGGCGCTTATGCCGAAAAGTGCTCACCGGACCCATTGGCGCCGCGAGCGCCTTCTGAATAGGGATCGCGCGGGCTGTTGCCGCGTGCGCCATCCAGGTACGGGTCTGCCTGGCGCGCAGGACTGGCCGAGACACAGGTGCCGTCGAGTCCGGCAACCACTTGCAGGTCGGGATGCGAATCGGCTGCGTTGGCGCCGTCGTAGAACGGGTTGCGACGGTCATTGCCGCGCGCACCGTCCAGGTAGGGGTCGACCTTGCGGGTGGCAATGTAGCCATCCCGATTGGTGATCCTGGCGCCATCGGTATAGCCGTCCCGGTTGCTGATGCGGGCGCCGTCGGTGTAGGCGTCACGAGGCGTGTTCACGCGGAATGCTCTGCCGGCGGTTTCCGGCTGAGCGGCGGCGTGGGCCATGCCGGCGGTCAGGGCGGCGGCCAATGTGATGGCCGTGAGGATGGTCTTTGCTTGCATGATGCTCTCCTGTCTAGTCCGATCGGCCAGGCAACCCTTGGGTTTGGTCGCAGGGCCAGTCTGTCATCGAGATTGCAGCTTTTAAGTGATGCTATCTACTGGTAGATAGATGAGCGAATCAAAAAAAAGACTGCCGGGTTTCACTGTTAAGAATCCGGGCATTGCCCGGGGGTGACTGGAGTCTAGGTAGGGGCGATATGTCTGTCCAAGACGGAATACGTCGGACTTGAGACCTTGCAGGTCTTGTGGGCCGGTTTGCTCCCCTCTTCCGCCCGCGGGAGGGGCCCGGGGGTGGAGGCTGGCGCCTCAACGAAGTCCGGCCGCCACCCCGCAGCTCAGCGATGCCCCTTACTTTTCGACAAGACGGCCCAGCGTCTCCGGCACGATCGTAGCGCCCACCAGATAGACCAGCGTGACGGCCGCGAGGAAAACACCAAGGATCACCGGAAGGTCGGCGGGCGTGCCGGCGGCGAGCGAGGCCAGCGTCGGCATCATCCCGCCGATGGCGAAGCCGATGTTCCACGACAAGCCCGTGCCGGAGGCGCGGATGCTGGTGGGAAACCGCTCGTTCAGGAAGATGAGGATCGGCGCGAAGCCGGCGCACCCGAGCATGCTGAGCGCCACCGCGTAGACGCCGCGCAAGGTGGCGGTTGGCGCGGCCGGCATCCACTGGTAGAGCAGGGGCATCAGCACCAGGCTGAGGGCGCCGATCAGCAGGAAGGCGCGCTTGCGCCCGACCAGCGTGCTGAAATGCCCCGCTGCCACCGATGCGACGATCACACCGAGGCTGCTCAGCATCAGGATGGCCGAGGACTCGCCGGGGGATGCCTTGACCACGACCTTCAGAAAAGTGGGAAGGTAGCCGGAAGTCAGGTAGTAGGCGCTGCCCGCGCCCACGGTCAGCAGGATGTTGACCAGCAGGATGCCACGATACTCGCGCGAGAACAGCGTGCGCAGCGGATGCGCTTGCGGCTTGGCGTGGCCGCTGGCGGCCTTTGCCGCCTGCAGCTGCTTCCACAGCGGCGACTCCTCCAGCGAGTTGAAGATGACCAGCCCCAGCACCGAGCTGACGATGCCGGCAAAGAACATGCAGCGCCATCCCCAGACCTCGAAGGCGTCGCCGGGAAACAGCGCCGTCATTGCCATGTAAGTGATCGACGCCAGCAGCGCGCCGATGCCCGCGCCGCCGCCGCCCACCAGGCCGGAAACCGCGCCGCGCCACGACGGCGGCACCGATTCCGTGCCTATGGTATGCGTCGAAGCGACCACGCCGCCGACGAACACGCCCTGCACCAGCCGCAGCAGGATGAACAGCGCCGGCGCGAAGAGGCCGACCTGGGCGACCGTCGGCAGCAGCCCGAACGCCGCAGTCGACAGGCCGACGCCGGTGACGGCCACCACCATGGCACCCTTGCGCCCGTGCCGGTCCGCGTACGCGCCGAAGATGGCCGAGCCGAGCGGGCGCATCAGCAGCGTCACCGCGAATGACGCGTACACGGCCGCCAGCGACAGCATCGCGTGCTCGGACGGAAAGAACAGCTTGCCGATCACCGGCGCCACGAACAGCAGGATAAACAGGTCGAACAGGTCGAGCGCCCATCCCATGCACGAAGCCGTCACCGCGCCCAGCACCTGCCGGTTGTTCGCGGCCACGGGCGCCGCGCTCTGCGCGCCGCTGGTCGGCACCTTGTCATTTGCCAGCACTTCCATCGTTGTCTCCATATATTTTTGAATGAACGGCTCCCCGCGATGCCCGCCAGGGGCATCGTCGATGGGTCCGTATGCGTCCGTATCTCCGGCGCGGCAGGCGGGTCAGCCCCGCCCGCGCTCAGCTGCCGCGGAAATCGGGATTGCGCTTCGCGTGGAACGCTTCCACGCCTTCGCGGAAGTCGTCCGAGCTGCGCAGGCGGCTGTAGCAGTGCCCTTCGAGTTCGATGGCGGTCGACAGCGGTGCGTCCTCGGTGTCGTTGAGCAGCTTCTTGGCGGTGCGCTGGGCCAGCGGGGAGAAGGCGCGCAGCTCGTCGACCAGCGCATCGGTGGCGGCTTCCAGCTCGGCGTCAGCCACGCAATCCACGGCGATGCCCCACTCGTATGCCTGGCGCCCGGCGATGCGGCGCGAGCGCATGACGATGTCCTTGGTGCGGCCCACGCCCACCATCTTCTGCAAGCGCGCCGAGCCGCCGGATCCCGGAATCTGGCCGAGCTTCTGCTCGGGCAGCGCGTATTCCGTTGTGGCGGTGGCGATGCGGAAGTCGCACGCCAGCGACAGTTCGAAGCCCACGCCGAAGCAGTAGCCCTGGTTGGCCGCGATCACCGGCTTGCTGCAGCGCGCCGGCGCCGCCACGTTCCACGCGAGCTTCGACACATGCTCCGGCGACGCTTCCAGGAAGCCGCGGATGTCGCCGCCGCTGGAGAAATGCTTGCCCTGCGCGCGCAGCACGATGACGCGCACGCGGTCATCGGCGTCCAGCGCCTCGAACACGGCACGCAACTGGTCGCGGGCCGCCATCGAGATCACGTTGTAAGGCGGGCGGTGCAGGATGATGTCCGCGCGCTCGCGGGCCGGGTCGATCTCCACGGAAAAGCCGTCGAGGTCCTGCAGGCGCTGCTGGTCGGGATGGGTCAGTGCGAAGGCCTGGGTCATGTCGTTACTCCTTGATGGGGTCGCTGTGGGGAAGAGAGGAAAGTGCGCTGTATTCGCCCGCCGACAGCTTGCGGCGCAGGATCTTGCCGACCGGCGATTTCGGGATGTCGGCGACAAACACGTAGTCGCGCGGGCGTTTGAAGTTGACGAGGTCGGAGCCGCGGCAGTAGTCGTCGAGCGCGCCCGCGTCGACACAGCCGCGCGGCTTGACGAAGGCCACCACCTTCTGGCCCCAGCGGGCGTCGGGCACGCCGGCCACCGCCACCTCGTCCACGGCGGGGTGCAGGGACAGCACCGATTCGATATCGGCGGGCGAGATGTTTTCGCCGCCGCTGATGATCATGTCGTCGACCCGCCCGGTGACGAACAGGTCGCCGTCAGCGTCGAGGTAGCCGATGTCGCCGGTGAAGTACCAGCCGTCGCGCAGGGACTTGGCATTGGCGTCGTCGCGGTTCCAGTAGCCCTCGAAGGCCTCGTCGCCGCGCAGGTCGGCGATGATCTGGCCTTCCTCGCCGGGCGCGGCCAGCTCGTCGGGCGAGGCCGCGTCAAGCCGCGCCACGCGCAGCCGCGTGTTGAGGCCGGCGCGGCCCGCGCTGCCGGGTTTGCGTGCCGCGTGCTGGTCGACGCTGAAGGTGTAGACCTCGGACGAGCCGTAGTGGTTGACGAACAACTCCGGTCGGAACGCGTGCTCGAGCCGGGTCAGCAGGCCATCGTTCATGGCGGCGCCGGCGAAGCCGAGCTTGGTGACGGTGCGCACATCGTTGCTGTCGAAACCGGGCTCGGCCAGCAGGTCATGGTAGAGCGTGGGCACGAGATAGAGGCAGCTGACGCGATGACCGGCGATGGCCTGCAGCGCCTGCGACGCGCTCCAGCGCCGCACGCAGACGAATAGGCCGTCCACCAGCGCCATGGCCAGCAGGGACCGCACGCCCATGGTGTGGTACAGCGGCATTACGCCCAGCGTCCGTTCGCCGCGCCGGTACAGGTTCTGCGCAACATGCGCCAGCGCGGCTGCGCGTTCCTGCCGGTGGCGGCGTGGAACACCTTTTGGCTTGCCGGTGGTGCCGGAGGTGTACAGCATGAGCGAGATGTCGCCGGCTTCAGCCTGCGTGCTGTCCCGGCGGGGCGTGGCACGGAGCAGGGTGTCGAACGACAGCGAGCCGCCCGGCGCGCCGTCCAGCGCGATGCAGGGGATTTCCTGCGCGGCGGGGCTGTCCAGCACCGCGTCGGCGCTGACCGGCTCGAACACCAGCGCCTTCACGCCGGCGTCGCGCACGCAGTAGTCCAGTTCGTCCGGCTTGGCGCGCCAGTTCAGCGGGACGATGACCAGGCCGGCGAACTGGCAGGCCCAGTGCAGGGTCGCCATCTCCCAGCGGTTCTGCAGGATGGCGAGCACGCGGTCGCCCGGCTGCAGGCCCAGGTCGAGCAAGCCGGCGGCCACGCCGCGAATGCGCGCAAGCCATTGCTCGTAGGTCAGCAGCAGGTCGCCGTCGACGATGGCGGGGGCGTGGGGGCTGCGCTCCACGCTTTGCAGGAAGGTGCGGCCGAGATCAAGCATCGCAGTGCTCCTCGGCAAGGGGTGCCGCAATCCGGCGCAAGCGCGCGCGGCTGGCGGCCACGTCGAGGACGGCGGCGACGATCGGCGTGTAGCCCGTGCAGCGGCACAGGTGGCCGGACAGCATGTCGCGCACCTGCGCCTCGGTCGGCTCGGGCACCCGCTCCAGGTAGTCCGCGCACGACATCAGGATGCCGGCCGTGCAGAAGCCGCACTGCAGCGCATGGTGGCGGCGGAAGGCTTCCTGCAGGTCGCCCAGGCCTTCGCGCGGGGCCAGTCCTTCGACGGTATCGATGGCGCGGCCATCGGCCTGCACCGCCAGCATCAGGCAGGAACGCGCGGCGACTCCGTCCACCCGCACCGTGCATGCGCCGCAGACACCGTGCTCGCAGCCGACGTGGGTGCCGGTGGCGCCGAGCTCATGGCGCAGGAAGTCGGACAGCAGCTCGCGCGGCGCGCATAGGCCGCTGCGTTCGGTGCCGTTCAGGGTCAGGGTGATGCGCTGGCGCTCATCGCGCCGCATCACCGGGGGCGCACCCAAAGGTGCGCCGTGGGGGGTCTTGCTCATCTTGCCTCCTCGATTACGCGCATGCCCAGTTGCCGCACCAGGTGGCGGCGGTACTGCGCGCTGACATGGGCGTCGTCCTGCGCGCCCAGCTTCCAGCTGAAATCGTTGATTGCCTCGGCCAGCGCCTTGCCCTGCAGGCGTGGCCAGGTCTCGAGCACCGGCCGGTCAGCCACGCCGCCCACGGCCAGCGCAATGGCGTCGTCCGTGACGATGGCGGCGCACGCCGCCAGCGCGAAGTCGCCATGCCGGGCCGAGAACTCCGCAAAGCCGTAGCGCGCGCCGGGGCGCCGAAGCGGGAAGCGCACCGCTTCCACCAGCTCGTCGGGCTCGCGCGCCGTCATCAGCATGCCGCGGAAGAACTCGGCGGCCGGCAGCACGCGGCGCCGGCGCAGCGAGCGCAGCACCACCTCGCCGCCGAGCGCGGTGAGCACCAGCGGCAGCTCGGCGCTCGGATCGGCGTGGGCGATGGAGCCGCACACGGTGCCGCGGTTGCGGATCTGGAAATGCGAGATATGAGGGAAGGCGAGCGCGAGCAGCGGCACCTCGCTGGCCAATGACGGGCGCCATTCCACGCTGCCTTGCGTGGCGGCAGCGCCCACCACCAGATGGCCGTCTTCCACGCGCACGGTATCCAGGTCAGGGGTGCGCGAGATGTCGACCAGCAGTTGCGGCTGCGCGAGGCGCATGTTCAGCACGGCCATCAGCGACTGGCCGCCGGCCAGCACGCGGGCACCCTCGCCGGCATGGGCCAGCGCTTCCAGCGCATGCTGCGCGGATTCGGCGCGCAGGTAGTCGAATGCGGCGGGTTTCATCGACGGACTCCCAGGAGCGCCAGCAGGCGCGCGATCCAGCCCGGCTTGCGCGCGGGCTTGCCCCCGGCCTGGCGGCCGAGCGATTCGAACAGCTGGCGCAGCACCACCTTGGCCGCGCCTTCGAGCATGCGGCCGCCGACCGCGGCGACCTTGCCGGACACCTCGGCCTCGTAGTCATAGGTGAGACGGGTGCCGGCACCGTGCGGGGCCAGTTCGACCAGGCCCGCGCCGCGCGCGCTGCCGAGCGACGACAGGCCCGCGCCCGCGAGCCGCAACCGATGCGGCGGCTCCAGGTCGGACAGCGCGATCTCGGCTTCGTAGCGGGCCTTGATCATGCCCACGCCCACGGTCACGTCGGCGCGATAGCGGTTGTCGCCGATGGGCACGAGCGCGTGGCAGCCCGGCACGACCTTGGCCAGCGCCTGCGGGTCGAGCAGGACGGCGAAGACGGCCTCGGGCGTGGCGTCCAGGTCGACGGTGCCGCGCGCGCTCAGGGCCTTGCCGCCCTTGCCGCCGCTCTTGTTGTTTGCCGAGGCCTCTCTTGCTGCCTCGGCCAGTTCCGGACGCGATGGCGGCGGGTCGTCGAAGCCGATCATCGCCATCACCCTGGCGGGCGTGAGCGGCAGGCGGATGTCGCGCACGCCGAGCGCATCGGCCACCGCGTTGGCGACGCATGGCGGCGTGCTCATGTTGTTGCCCTCGCCGAGGCCCTTGGCACCGAGCGGCGTGAACGGGCTCGGCGTCTCCAGGTGGACGATGAGCGGGTCGGGCACCTCGCACGTGGTCGGCATCAGGTAGTCCGCCAGCGTGCCGGACTGGAAGCTGCCGTCCGGGCCGTAGCGGAACTCCTCCATCAGCGCCGCGCCCAGCCCCTGCGCGAAGGCGCCGCGGATCTGGCCGTCGGCCAGCGCCGGGTTGAGCAGCTTGCCGGCGTCGTGCGCGGTTACGTACCGGTCGATGCGCACGCGTCCGGTGGCACGGTCGATCTCGACGCCGCACAGGTCGAAGGCAAAGCCGTAGCAGGCGGAGGTGTTGACGCGGTCCTGCTCGTCCGGAGCGTCGAGGTTGGGGGGCGACCAGAACACGGTTTCGCGCAGGCCGGGCTCCTCACCGGCCGGCAGCAGCTGCGGCGACCAATGCGGCGCGTTACTGGCCGCGCGCGCAAAGGGCAGGGCGGTATCGGGCGCGCCCCGGCGCACGATGCGGCCATCCGCGAAGACCAGTTCGGCCGGGTCGCAGCCCAGGTGCGAGGCCACGATGCGCGCCAGCTTGTCGCGCACGCGCGTGGCGGCCAGGTGCACGGTGCCGGCCACGGCGCCGGCGAAGCGGCTGGAATAGTTGCCGGCGGCCACGGACCACGCATCCTTGTGCGTGTCGAACTCGACGTTGACCACGACGTCGCCCGGATCGATGCCGAGCACGTCGGCCACGACCTGCGCCGACACGGTCATGTGGCCCTGTCCCGCCGGCGTGGACGCGATGGTCACCACCACGCCGCCGAGCAGGTCCACGCTGACCGTGGCGCTGGCGATGGCGCCGTTCTTCGGGCCCGCCTTGCGGCGTGCCTCGGCCGGCGTCGCGGTGGTGATATAGCCCATGTTCGACACCGAGGGCTCGACGATGGCCGCGAAGCCGATGCCGTACAGCCTGCCCTCGGCGCGCGCGGCGTCGCGGCGGCGAGTGAGTTCACCGTAGTCGCCCGCTTCCAGCGCGCGCGACAGCGCCAGCTGGTAGTTGCCGGAGTCGAGCAGCGCGCCCGCCGCCGCGCGATAGGGAAAGGCATCGGCGGGCACGAAGTTGCGGCGGTAGACGTCGAGCGGATCCAGGCCCAGCTCCACCGCGATCCGCTGCACCAGCCGCTCCAGCGCGAAGTACACCTGCGGCCCGCCGAAACCGCGCACGAGGCCGGTCGGTGTCTTGTTGGTCAGCACCACGCGGTTGCGCACCAACAGGTTCGGGATCGAGTAGGCACCGGTCAGCAGGCCATGCATGCGGTAGAAGGTGGCGGGCTCCGGCGCACGCAGGTAGCCGCCACAATCCTCGAGCTGGTCGTACGAGAGCGCGACGATGCGGCCGTCCGCCTCGACCGCGGCTTCCAGGGTGGAAAGCCGCGCGGTGGCAGACGTGGCGGCGCTCAGGTGCTCGAGCCGGTCTTCCACCCACTTCACCGGCGCGCCCGCCTTGCGCGAGGCAAGGCACATCAGCACCACGTAGGGGAACACCGCCTGCTTGACGCCGAAGCTGCCGCCCGAGTCGCGCGGCGCGACATGGCGCAGGCGGTTGGCCGGGACCTGCAGCGCCATCGCCATCACGGCATGCAGCGAGAACGGCCCCATGAAGTTGGAAGTGACCTGGTAGCCCTCGTTGCCCGGCAAGTGCTCGGCAACCACCACGCCACACTCGATCGGCGTGCATGTGTTGCGCGGGTAATGGGCGGTCAGCGCCACGCGGTGCGGCGCGGCGGCAAAGGCGGCCTCGGGGTCGCCGTAGCGGAAATGGCGGTCGCTGGCCACGTTGCTGCCGAGACCGGGATGCAGCACGCTCGCGTCGTCGGCGATGGCGGCCTCGATCGACACCACCGGCGGCAACACGCGGTACTCCACCCGCATGAGATCGAGCGCATCCTCCGCAAGTGCGCGGCTCTCGGCCACCACCACGGCCACCGGCTCGCCCACGTAGCGCACGCGCTCCATGGCCAGTGCCCACTGTTCCATCGGCGCCTTCACGCCCACCACGAAGGGCTTCGACCAGGAAGGCAGGTCGGCCCCCGTCAGCACGGCACGCACGCCCGGCGCCTGCAACGCGGCGGCGCAGTCGATGGCGCCGAGTTCGGCATGCGCGTGCGGCGAGCGCAGGATGGCGGCGTGCAGGGTGCCGGGCCTGACGCCGAGGTCGTCGGCGTAGCGGCCGCGGCCGGTCAGGATGGCGGCGTCCTCGACGCGCGGCATCGGGCGGCCGACATGTGGCGCCGGCCGGGTCTGCTGTGTCTCCACCGTGCCGGTCGTTTCGCCAGCATCGAATCTTTTCATTTGCGACTCCGTTCCGTGCGACGGAACCGCGCCGGAAGGCGATGGGGCCGTGCAACGTCAAACGGAGATTAGTGACATCTCGATATAAGATCTAATATTGATTTCTGATTAAGTTCATCATTGTTGATGATGGATAAGGGTCTTCCCGGAGACAAGCGGATGCGCAGTAAGCTGGTTAAATGCCCAAGTTTTCGCCATCGCGAGCCGCCCTTGCTTCATCACTAAAATTGATGTCGGAACGACAATGCCATTGATACCAACCCATGGACCTTAAGCAAATCCAGTACTTCATCGCGCTGTTCGAGGACGGCTCCGTCACGCGCGCGGCCAAGCGCCTGAATATCGTGCAGCCGGCGCTCAGCATGCAGATCGCGCGGCTGGAAGAGGAGTTCGGACAGAAGCTGTTCGACCGCATCCCGCACGGCATGGTGCCGACTGCTGCGGGTCGCATGATGTACCGCCTGTTCCTGCCCATCGTGCGCGACATCGCCGGCGCGCGGCAGCAGATGATGCAGCGCGAGGAGCAGATGGCCGGCCGCATCACGCTTGGCATGGTGGCCTCCGAGACGGAGAGCGTGCTGGTGGGATCCCTGGCCCGCTTCAATGCGCGCTATCCGAACGTAGAGGTATCCGTGGCGGACGGCTTCAGTGCCGCGCTGATCGATCTCGTTTCCGCCGGCCAGCTTGACGCGGCCGTGGTGCATCGCCAGCGCGGCCGGCCGGCGCTGCATGTGCAACCGCTGCACGACGAGGAAATGGTGCTGGTGACCAGCGTCGAACACGGCCCCGAACTGCCGGAATCGGTAGAGATGGCGAAGCTGCCAGGACTGGAACTGGTGCTGCCGACCAAGCGGCATGGCCTGCGCGTGGTGCTGGACACGGCGACGCAGGCGCAGGACGTCACCCTTGCGCCGAAGTTCGAGATCGACATCCTCGGCACCATCGTCCAGTTCGTGCAAGCGACGCGCTTTGCCACTGTGCTGCCGCGCATCGTGGTGCTGCGCGCCGTGGAAGAGGGACGGCTGCGGATGCATACCATCATTGCGCCGCGCATCGTGCGGCATCTGGTTTGCGTGAGCCATCCGCAACGGCCGCTGAGCACGGCGGCCGAGGCGTTGATCGCGATCGTTGCGGAGGAAATTAGGCGGGTTTCCGGGGTGGCTTAACGAGGTGGCTTAACGGTGGGGGTGATCGCCTGGGCACTGACGCAGGGGCCGGTGCGGTTGTCGCAACCGTTATCGGTCAATCCAGTCTTTTCATTACCGGGACCGGCCTGGCTCTCTTACTGTTCAGGCTGCGGTCCAGCGACACGCCGCGAGTGCCGCGCGTGCAAGAGGCCAAGCCGCTCGGCCTCCAACGGCTTGTGAAAGGAAGAATCGAATGCTCAAACGCCTCTGGAAATCTCTTGGTGTCGCACTGGCCCTTTGTTGCGGCTTTGGCCCGGTCCATGCGCAGTCCGCCGCGCCCATCACGATGGGCCAGATCAACCTGACCTTCTACGTGGCGACCGGCGCCGTGATACAGGCCGTGCTCGAGGACCTTGGCCATGGCGTCAAGGTGACGGAAGGCAATCATCCGGCCATATACGATCGCCTTGGCAAGGGGGAGGTCGATATGCTTGTCGCCTCCTGGCTGCCGCATGCGCATGGCAAGCTGCAGGCGCCACTTGCCAGCCAGCTGGTTGAGGCGGCCACGCTTTACGAGGGGGCCCGCCTGTATTGGGCAGTACCGGCCCATGTGCCGGCATCGGTGGTGCGTTCGGTGGATGACCTGAAGAAGCCCGATGTCATCGCCCGCATGGACAAGGAAATCGTCGGCGTGGGCCCGGGATCGGGCCTGATGGTCGGATCCGCGGAAATCATGCAGCGCTACGGCCTCGAATCCGCCGGCTACCAGTTGAAGCTGGGCAAGCCCGACGAATGGGCGAAGCGGCTGGCAAACGCTTCCGCGTCCGGCAAATGGATGGTGATGCCGTTGTGGCAGCCGCAGTACCTCAACGCGCTGTACCCGGTGCGCGTGCTCGACGAGCCCGCGGGAATCTTTGGCACGGACCGCGCGGTGGTGGTGGTGCGTAAGGCCGTCTGGGAATCGTGGCCCGCGCGCACGCGTACCGTGGTGTCGCGGATCCAGCTGGGGATTCCAGTCGTGACGGACCTTGAACGGCAGATCGTCGTCGACCGGAAGCCGCCGGCGGCTGTCGCGCGCGACTGGATGAAGGCAAATCCGGAAATCGTGCGCGCATGGTTTGCCTCGTGAACGTGCGGCTTGTGCCCGGCTTTCTTTCGTTTCGCAGGGGATGGACGGCGCGCTAGCGCAATGCGTCCTGGCTATTTCCCTGTTCACTACCTTACTAAATGCGCCAGGATCCCTGAATGCATGTCGCTGCCAGGCGCAGCGACATGTAGTTCGGTGGCATCCTGATTTGGCAGATCCCTCGCGCATTCCTGCCCCAGGCCGTCGGGGCCGCCATACCACTCAACCCACTCAGGGGCCGTTCCATCGGCCTCTCTTTGCGCTCCAGCCGTGACTGGATCGAGCAGACCTCCCTCCGGCTCGACGCAACCTTCCGCTTGCCACCGCTGCGCCGACCAAGCCAGCCTGGCCCTGCGAACACCAGCGGCGCGGTCTTCTGGAAATCGGGGCGGCTATACAGCGCAAGCCGGCTCCCGATCAGCTCGTCGTCGAGGAGGTGCCAGTTCGACTCGTGCATCAGCCATTGCATGCGCAGGCGGATGGTCTCCATCGAAGGCGGCTTGCCGAAGTTCTTGCGGTTCAGCTCGTCCAGGTCACGCAGATCCTGCCGGCCCTTTTCCGTGACCACGGGAATGCCCGCCGCGGTGTTCAGCACCAGGCGCTTGACGCGATCCGGGTGCATGGCCGCGAAGACACCGGCGACGAACCCGCCCAGCGATTCGCCGGAGATATGGGCCGAACGGATGCCCATCACGTCCATCAGTTCGGCGAGCAGCCTGGCGTACGTGACGGGCGTGTATTCGACGTCTTCGCGCTTCTCCGACAGGCCATGGCCGATGAAGTCGAGCGCGATCACGTGGAACGTGTCGGACAGCGCCATCACGTTCTTCGCATAGGCTTCGATATGCCCGCCGATGCCGTGCATCAGGAACAGCGCTTCGGCATTGCCCTTGCCGGCTTCCGCGATGCGGATGGCGCCGAAGCTGGTCTTCACATAGCGGATCTCCGCGCCGAGGAAATCAAGCCACAAGCTCATATGGGTCTCCCTTTCGGATTGGTTGTGTCTGGGCTGGTTGGGGAAATGGTTGATGGCGGCGTGCGCTCACGCCTGCTGCAGCATCGGGGGACGATGGCCCCAGTCGCTGAGCTGGGTGTAGTTGCGGACGTTCCACTGCGCATCGTCGATGACGATGCCGCCCCAGCCGAATTCGATCGCGAAGCCGGACGGCGTGACGCAGTAGAAGGACACCATGCCGTCATTCGGATGATGGCCGATTTCCATCATCACCGGCACGCCGGCCTTGCGCACGCGGTCATAGGCAAGGCCGACGTCGTCAAGCGCTTGCACCTGCAGCAGCAGGTGGTGCATCTTCTTCGGGAACGGCATGCCCGCCGTGGCGAAGGAATGGTGGCGGCCCGTGGCAACGTGGAAGAAGGTGGAGTCCACCGTCACGCCGGGAATCGTCTCCGAGTCGCGGATGTAATCGGAAATCTTCAGGCCAAGCACGTCGGTGCAGAATTTGACTGCGCCCGCGTAGTCGCGCGACACGCCGAAGACATGGCCCACGCCAAGGCGGCCGGTCTCGAAACCCTTGCCAACGAGAGCCGGGGAACGGAACGGCTGGGACATCGGCGCATGGGTCGGGCCGCAAAAGAACTCGTGGCGGAAGCCTTCCGGGTCGATGCAGTAGTAGACGGCCTCGGCCTGGCGCGACTGCGCGAGCTGGCGGTCGCCGTGCACGACTTCGACATGGCGTGCGCGCAGGCCCGTCACGTAGTCCTGCAAGGCTTCCGGGGTATCGAGGTGCCAGCCGAGCGCGACCAGGTCATCGTCCTCGCCGCGTTCCAGCAGGATGCGCTGCGCCCACTCGTCCATGCGCAGCGACAACGCGCCGCTGGTGCGGCGGCTGGCCTGCAGACCCATGATGTTGGTGGCAAACGATTCCCACAGATCCAGGTCGCTCACGTTGAGGACGACGTAACCCAGGGCGGAAATTTCCGACATGCTGTCTCCTTGCTTGCCCGCCATGCGGGTGATGACGGGCGGAATTCTTTGGTTGAGAAAATCTGCCGTTTTTGTTCGGCGTCACTACCTATCCGCAATCGGCGTGCCAGTGCCGCCCGCGGGCGTCTCGGGACGCGCGGGGAAAAGGCTCATGTCGTTGATATTTCTGAAGTTTTTTGGAGCGCGAGGGTGTGCGGGGCGCGCGTCAGTACGCGGCGTCGGGGCGATTCACCTGATAATTTTCCGCAGATGCAGGGAGTTCGGCGTTGCGCCGCTTGCGAATTTTCGCAGGCGCAGTTTCGTGCGCAAAAAAGAATGCCCGGCAGGCATGGACGCCTCCGGGCATGGTCGGGGGTCGGCCGGCGTACCGGCCGGTCAGTGCAGCGAAACGCCGTCCTCTCCCATCTTCTTGATCCGATAGGACAGTTGCGCGCGCGTCAGGCCAAGCAGGCTGGCCGCCCGGGTGAAGTTGCCCTGCGCCGCCTTGAATGCAGCCTTGACCAGCGTGTTCTCGATCACGTCCATCGATACCTGCGAGCGCGCGACAATGCCTTCAGCCCACACGGCTAGGGCCTCCGCCTCGTGGCTGGCTTCGGGCGAGGCAGCGTCCAGGTGATAGTCGCGCTTCTCCGCGAGCAGGCCCAGCTCATTGAGCGCCATCGGACCCTGCGCGCCCATCTCGCTGTCGATCGTGACGAGCTGATGGTAGCCCAGCGGCTGGTCGTCCTCGCCCAGGATGATGCCGCGCTCGATCACGTTCTCGAACTCGCGCACGTTCCCGGGCCAGCGATAGTTGAGCAGGATCTGCAACGCCTGCGCCGTCACGCCGCGGATGCGGCGGCCATAGCGTTCGCTGTACTTGCGCAGCAGGTGCTCGAGGAGCAGCGGAATATCGTCGCGCCGTTCCCGCAGCGGCGGAATCTGGATCGGGAAGACATTCAGGCGATAGAAGAGATCCTCTCGAAAGCGGCCTTCGTTCACGGCGGCCCACAAGTTCTCGTTGGTCGCGGCAATGATCCGGACGTCGACCTTGCGGGTCGCCGCGCTGCCCAATGCCTCGAACTCACCGGTCTGGAGCACGCGTAGCAGCTTGCCCTGTGCGGTCATCGGCAGGCTGCCGACCTCGTCAAGGAAAAGGGTGCCGCCATCCGCCACCAGGAAGCGCCCCGGCCGCGCTTCGCCGGCGCCGGTGTACGCGCCGCGCTCAACACCGAAGAGCTCCGCCTCCATCAGCGACTCGGGAATTGCCGCGCAGTTAAGCTCCACGAACGGCTTGTCGGCCCGCGCGCTGAGGCGCTGTATCTGCCTCGCGAAGGCGCTCTTGCCGACGCCGCTCTCCCCAAGCAACAGCACCGTCGCCGTGGTCGATGCCACGCGCTGGATCTTGTGCATGACGTTGTTGAAGGCGACGGAGGCGCCAATCACCCCCTCGGCATTGCCGGAGCGCGAGCCGCTCTCCATCTTGACCGACATTGCCTGCGCTGCGGGGCGCTCCGACGGTTCTTTTGGCGCGAGGCTGAAGGGCCTGGGCTCGTAGTAGGCCAGGTCAAGCTCGGCATCGGGCCAGTCCTCGACCGGCCGTGCCTCGATGACCGCCACTGCGCTCGCAATGGATGGTGGCTGGACCCAGCACTGAGGGCGAGCCATGTCGACCAATCCTGGAACGCGAAAGCCTGCGGGCGGCCCAGAGAGAGGCCGCCGCACGCTGATCCGGCAAGAATGACGAGTGCCCACAGCAACTGCGCCACCCGGGGCGATGCCGTTCAGATAACCACTGTCGTTCCCGCGAAGGCAGGAACCCAGTGACTTTAAAAAGACGCTGGATTCCCGCCTGCGCGGGAATGTCATCCCGAATCGTCTACTCAACTGCTTAAGCTACAGTGCGCAAATCATATTGAATGGAACCATGTAACCGCCTGAAAAGGAGGTGGAAAATGCTAAAGAAAGTCTTATTGCTCGTTGCGGCGAGTGCCGCGCTCGGTGTCGGGGTTGCTGATGCCGGCATCGGGATGCGCGATGTCTATACCGATGGCGCTGTGATGGGGCCGCGAGACCCCTATACCAATGGTGGCAGAGCAACCACCGATAGACGGGATGTGTTTACGGATGGCGCGAGAATCACCAACCGCGATGGGTACATCGAAGAGGGCTCACAAAAGTAAGGCCTTGAAGAAGTACCCCAAGTGATGGGCGCGCCCTCTATGCGTCCATTTGCGAGTCGCCCGCCCCCGGAGGATACCCTTGCGGGGGTGTTTCTTTTTTGAAGGCCACAGTGCATCGGGTACAGTAAGGCGCGCTTGACGACGCCGTCGCGCACATGGCCAGTGTAGCTGCTACTGATGCCTGTTGAGGCTGCGCGCAGACGACACCAGATCGATGCTACTGGGATCTCGACGCTGAGGCCATTCCCGAGGAGGCCAAGCTCCTCGGCAAGCTCGAGGAGTTCATCGTCTATCTGGATAACAGCCGGCACTTCATCGTGAACTGCGGTGACCGCTTCCGCCACGGGGAGCACGTTGCATCGGGTTTCGTCGAATCGGCCGTCAACCAGGTGATCAGCAAGCGATTCGTCAAACGGCAACAGATGGCCTGGCGACTGCAGCACGCGCACGCACTGCTACAGATCCGGACGGCCGTGCTCAATGACCAGCCCCGCATTCTGAACGATGGTATCCCTCCATCGCCGATGAAAACGACCACCGCTTTGCCGCTTAATCAGCCCCGGTTTGGCGCGGTCTCAAGCCGAGGCGGCGGCGCTCGCCGATCGGCTCGTGGTCGCCGAGCAGGCGCAGCGCCGAACCGCCTGTGACTTGGACGCCGATCTTAGCCTCGGCAACAAGGCCTGAATGGGCCCGGGGCGTCGGTCGCGACGACGCCATGAACGACCGGCGGGTCGGCGACATTGGGGCAGCGTATCGCAACGGTCCTACATTTTTATGAATCAACGGCTTAGTCGAATAGGCCACCGGAAAGGTCATGCTCTAGGGAGAGCGATCATTGAAGCCGGCTGCAAGCAGCGCATGGGCTGGCCGGCTGTTCCACCAAACTGACAGCAGGGAGCTCAGCACGCGGAGTATGCGCATGGGGTGGATGGCGCATTGGCGGACCTGCTCGCTGCGGGCTTCGCCATACAGGCACCAGGTACAGAAGTGTTCGCAGTTGTTGCTCAGCAGGCGATAGCGGTTCTCGCCCAAGCGCGAGCGTGCCCGCCTGACCACTTGGTCGCTGGTAAAACGCGGCAGCGACTCGGTTCTTACCTCGATGCCATGGCCGGCGCCGAAGTGTTCCAGGCTCAGCTCTTCCACCGGCCCGGTGTGCAGCCCACGGCAAAGGCCCGCATAGTGCAGCACGCGGCCGTTGCCCACATATATGCCGTGGTGGCTGTAGCCGCGACGCTGCGTGACCAAGTGTGCGCCAAGCGGCGGCTCGCCTGCCGCTTCGCACTGCGCGACCGGCGCCTGCCAGCCTGCCTCGCTACCCTTCATAGCTTGCTCGCCGTCGCCTCGCGCGGCAAGTACCTGCGTGGCAGCGTCGGCGATGCACTGCGCTAGCATGGTTGCATTGGCACCGCGGCTGATCTGCTCTCTCTTCATGATTCATACCCCGACATCAGATTTGGATGGACAGTAGGGGTAGCTGTCTCTGTGCTGCAGTATGAGAAACAGGGCTCACGCTTGCGTCGCACAAACCTCAAATTTTCTTCACGATGCCCACGGACGGCGGCAACCCAAGAACAAGCTGTACGCGCTGCATGCGCCGGAGGTTGAATGCATCGGCAAGTCTGCCTGACGATCACCGCCAGGCAGGGATGGATCATGGGGCGCGCGCAGCTTCCCCGGCAACCCGTATGGCGGTCATCGCTCTATGCAGAACAACGCCGTTGGCTCAAACGTCGCCAGGCTGTTGAGCCTCATCGGCCATACAACCACGGCATGCGCAGGTGCTGGCTGAAGGGCAAATCGGCGACGCGCTGCGCCCAGTGCTCTGTGCGGTGGGATTCAATATCCGCTGGCTGCTGCGTGCCATTACCCGTGGTGGAATTCCGACGCGATGTGGATCGCCGACCTGCTGGCGCATGGCCTGATCCGCGCCAGCTTCGTGCCGCCCGCAGCGACACAGGAATTGCGCGACCTCACGCGCACGCGCAAACAGCTCGTGCACGAGATCGCCCAGCCCGCTTCGCTCCGGCGAACGAGTCTCCGTCACTGGGCTCGCTCATGACCAGCTGTGCCGCGTCTCCATCTTTGTTCAAATGCAGCACAACCAGCGCGAGATCGTCGTGTCCCTTGCCCAACTCGTCCCGGTTCGCGCCGGCCAGAGTACGCGACTTGCTGTCTCAGACTGGCACTACCGGTGCGACCAAGGTTACAACTTCTGAGCTTCTCACTGTCGCCGGCTGCGTCCTCCGACTGAGTTCCCCCGAACAATACAGGCTCGATGGCCGGGAAGGGCTCGTTCGGCCCACTTTCAAGATCAATCGCACCCCGCAAAGCCTTGCCTGTTAAGGGTTGGCGGGAGATTTCCAGTTTTCGGGGGACGGGCAAAAATAGCCTTCTACATCCAGGTTGGCTGCGCCTGACATTAGTCCAGTGCGTCAGGCCCTAGGGCGCGCCGCGCTCGACGATGCGATATACCCTGCCGCTCGTGCCGGACGCAAGGGTATCGGCCAGCACGTAGAGTTCGCCCTGCGCATCCGCGCCGAACGAGAACACGCTGCCCGGGATGGCAACGCCCCAGTCCAGTTGCTCGGCCGCCGCGTCCCGGTAGGCAAAGCTGCGCAGCCAGCCGCTGCACAGGTCCGAATAGAGGTAGCGTCCGCGCAGTGCCGGCATGGCGCTGCCGCGGTAGACGTAGCCGCCCACCACCGCGCATCCGCCAGCGGCGTCGTGGCCGTATTCCAGCAGGGGCAGGACAAAGCCCTGTGGGCTGCATGGCACGGACGCCAAGCACAACGAGCCTTCGGTCAGGTTCCAGCCGTAGTTCAGGCCGGCGCTGGCCAATGGCGCCACATCGATTTCCTCGCGCTGGTTCTGTCCCACATCGGCAATATAGAGACTGGCTTCGGCGGGATCGAAGGCAAAGCGCCAGGGATTGCGCAGGCCCATGGCCCAGATCTCGCCGCGCAGGCCGGCCTGGGCGGCGAAGGGATTGTCGGGCGGGATGGCATACGGCTGGCTGCCGGCGCGGCTGACATCGATCCGCAGCAGCTTGCCCAGCAGGGAGCCGGTGTCCTGCGCGTGTCCGGACGGATCGCCTGCGCCGCCGCCGTCCCCGATGCCAAGGTAGAGCATCCCGTCGGGGCCGAAGGCCAGCAGCCCGCCGTTGTGGTTGTTGAAGTTCGGATGCGCGATGCTCAGCACGATGGTCCCGGCCGTGTCCGCCACGTTGGGATTTGCCGCGGACACCTGGTAGCGGGCGATCGTGATATCGCCTGCGGTGTCGGTGTAATAGACGTAGAAGCGACCGTTGGCGGCATATGCCGGATCGAACGCCAGCGAGAGCAAGCCGCGCTCGCCGTCCGTCGTGGTCAGGTTCGAGATATCCAGGAACGGCGTCGCCAGCAGCACACCGTTCTGCACGATGCGTATGCGCCCGGCGCGCTCGGCCACGAACAGCCGCGTGTCATTGGCCGGCGCGGTCAGGAAGACTGGCCCAGCCAGCCCGGAAGCCACCTCCCGCAGCGCGAGGCTGAAGGACTGGGCGGCCGTATAGGTCACCGTGGCTGTCGCGGTTGTGCTGCCTACGGCCACCTGCTGGGTGCTGGGCTGCGGAGTCAGCGTCGTGCTGCCGGTCAGCACTGCTGCAGCCTTCACCGTGTAAGCCCCGCTTGCCAGATTGGTCAGCGTGGCGGATGCGCCCAGGCGCTGGCGGAAGCCGCCAGGGCCGGTCACGGTCACATCGCCGCTCGTGCCGGCGGGCAATCCCAAGATCACCACCGAGAGCGCGCCGCGTGACGACCCGCCGCTAGTGATGACAACGTCCACGCTGCCGCCACAGGCTGCCAGGATGAATCCAGCCAGGAGCAGGATGATGCTGCGGATGACGTTTCGCGCGTGTATCATCGATCCAGTCTCGCAGATTGGCCTCGGGACTAGCGCCGTGCGCACCGGTGCGCCGCCGCTGGAAGGTCACCCTTAAAAGCCTAGCGAGCCGAAGCCGACGTGCCAAGGCATGGCACCACCCCGCATCTCAGGAATCTAGGTCGCCGCCAGCGCCGGCGGCCGCCGGCACGAGGCCGCGGCGAATGCGATTTGTGCCAGCCCGGCGGCCAGGTCCAGCCCGACGCCGGCCTGCCAGGCCACCATATAGGAGCCGAGCGCGTCATATCATATACCAGCCCGCCGCCGAAGGCGTCGGCGAGCTGCCGATCTGGTGGCTGAAGAAGGGAGAGTAATGGGTGCCATTCGGCCCCAAATCGGGTTCAAACCACTCCCACTCTCCCGAATTGTGAAAGTCGGATGTCAAACAAGCGCTGACGCTCCGCTCAGCGGCTATTGATCAGCGATTCCCGCAGGCCATGAGCGATGCCCCGCGCTTGCGGATCGAGCATGGGCCGATGGTCAACGTCGAGTCGCACTTGCCGGCGGACGTGATCGCCACTCTGCGCGAACGGCGCCACAACCTCGTGGTCGCCCGGCGACTGGCGACTGGCGACTGGCGACACTTTCGCAATTTCCGAGTTCATGACCGCTATCCACACGTGCTAAGTTCGACACCGGGCCATGCTATCGAAGGCTTACAGCGAAGACGCCCCGGTTTGTCAATTCGCCTTATGGCGAATTGAAATTGCCAGTTCGGTTTCTAAGCTGTGAAGTCCATGCGTAACGCATTGATTTTGTGGAATATGGTTTTCGGTTGCCTGGGCCCTTGAAAAAAAGAGAACCTTGATGACGCTGCAACTCAGATCAGGAAAGCCGGAAGACGCCGCGCGATGCGGCGCCATCTGTTTCAGCGCCTTCGCGGCGATTGCCCAGGCACATGCCTTCCCGCCGGATTTTCCCTCGCCCGATGTAGCGGTTGGCCTGATGGCCGACTTGTTCTCGCGCGAGGATGTCTTCTCGGTCGTAGCCGAAATCGACGGCGACGTCATCGGCAGCAATTTTCTGTGGGAAGGTGGGCCAATCGTCGGCATTGGCCCCATCACCATCGACCCCTCGGTTCAAGACAGGAAAGTTGGACACGCCCTGATGGAGCACGTACTGCAGCGCGGCCGCAGCAGGAATGCCGCCGGCATTCGACTCGTCCAGGCGGCATATCACAATCGCTCGTTGTCGCTTTACGCCCGTCTTGGCTTCGAAGCGCGGGAACCGCTTTCAGTACTGCAGGGCAGCGCAGTGAATGCAAAAGTCCCTGGCTACCCAGTGCGGGCGGCTGTACCATCAGACCTCGACGCCTGCAACCGCCTCTGCCTGCAGGTTCACGGACATGAGCGCGCAGGCGAACTGCGCGATGCAATCGACCAGGGGACGGCGAGTGTGGCTGCACACGACGGACGCATTGTGGCCTATGCGACCGCCATCGGATTCTTCGGGCACGCCGTCGCTGAAAACAACACGGGCATGAAAGCGCTGATCGGCGCCGCCCCCGCCTTTGCCGGCCCCGGATTCCTTCTGCCCACGCGCAATGGGGAGTTGCTGCGCTGGTGCCTGGAACGCGGGCTGCGCATTGTGCAGCCGATGACCTTGATGAGCATCGGGCTATACCAGCAGCCGGAAGGTTCGTTCCTGCCGTCGGTCTTGTATTAAGGCGAGAACGCCTACCGCCGCAGCAGCCAAACCAAAAGCCTGATCACACCTCCGGCCACTACAGGCCACTTCGGGGGGCGCTTTCAACTTGCCGATAGCGAGACAAGGCAGTGGCACGCAGGTGCACCGCACAAAAAGGAGACCGCTTTGGCGCGGTCTCCGACCGACGCCGCGCTGCAAACCGACCTGGCTGAGCTGCGCAGCCGCTTTCCCGAGACCCGCGCGCTGTACCGCGAGGTGTGCGGCCTGCTGTTCTTCCGCTACGGCGTCACGCCCACCGCCAACAAGCTCTACAGCCTGGTGCGCAAGGGCAGCATGGGCACGCCGGCCGAGGTGCTGCAGGCGTTCTGGCAGGAGCTGCGCGGCCGCACGCGCGTCACCATCGACCATCCGGACCTGCCGGAGGCGCTCAAGTCGATCGCCGCCAATGCGGTGCAGACGATCTGGCAGGCGGCCAACGAGGCCGCGTCCGCCGAGCTGGCGACGCTGCGCGCGGAGGCGCGTCACGCCGCGAGCGAAGCGGAAGCCGAGCGGGATGCGGCGCGCGCGGAGACGGCGGCCGCACGCGAGGATGCTGCGGCGATCGCGGCCCAGCTGGCCGAAGCCCGGCAGGCGCACGACACCGTGCAGGCGGAGCTGGCCGCCGAGCGACAGGCCCACGCCGCCACGCAGGCCCGGCTCGAGGCGGGGCGGACGGAACTGGAGGCGGGCCGGCGCCAGCTGGACGCGCTGCGCACCCAATTCTCGACCGAGCTGGAGCGGGCGCGCGAGGCGGTAACGCTCGCGCAGGAACGCGCCGAAGCCAGCGAGCGGCGCAGCTTGCGCGAACTCGACGCCGAGCGCACGGCGCGCCAGCAGAGCGAACGCACGGCCGAAGCGTTGCGCGGTGAACTGGCGGCGGCACGCGGCGAGGCGCGTGATGCGGCCGTGGCGCAGGCGGAGGGCCGGGCTAAGCTGGAAGCGCAGGCCGCGGCGCTAGCCGATCGGCTCGCGGTGGCCGAGCAGGCGCAGCGCAAATCCGTCAGCGACCTGGACACCGTGCAGGCGGAGCTCGCGGCGGCGCAGCGCCGGGCCGAGCGCGCCGAGGCCGAAGCGGCGCTGGTGCGGCAGCTGCTGGCAGAGTTGCGGCTGGCGCCGCCTGAGCGAGACGGTGGTGCGCGGCGGCGCAAGGCCGGGAGCCGGCTAAACGAAAAGCCGGGCGAACAACTGGACGAAAATCAGGGGGCGCCGACGGCCTCCCTCACCCCGGAAGATGGCAGCGAGAGCAGTCACAGAAGCGACAGCAGCGATGACAGCAAAGACTGAGCGGGCGGCGGCGATCCGCTGGATCCAGGATCAGATGGCCGACTATGGGCTGACGATGGAAGAGCTAAAAGCGGCGGGGTGCTT